>VHDG01000985.1 GCA_016871475.1 Verrucomicrobiota bacterium | reverse complement strand
TTGGGCCAAGGGCCGGCTTCGTCGACCGGCCCATTTGATCGCATTACGGAGACTCTTTCCCGCCTGATCATAAAACTTCTGGCCACTTTTTCGCCTGCCTCGCTCCGCCTGCGGTCCAGCGCTCACTGAGGTGGTCCCCGAAAGTTGGACAGGCCGGATCGTTAACCCAAAGTCAGAAGAACGATCCACATGTCCAAGAAACGTCGTCAGCACAGTCCCGATCTGAAAGCCAAAGTCGGTCTCGAAGCCCTGAAAGGCATCCAGCCGGTGCACGCCATCGCGGCGAAATATCAGGTTCATCCTGTCCAGGTGAGCCAGTGGAAGAAGGAGGCGGCGGAGCGGCTGCCCGAGGTGTTTGCCCGCAAGGCGGACCAGGACGCGCAGGAGGCGAAGGAGCGGGAGAAGGAGCTGTTCGAGGAGATCGGACGGCTGAAGATGGAGCTCGAATGGCTCAAAAAAAAGCTGGCGAACTCGAGCGTTGATGCCCGCCGCCGCATGATTGAACCGGAACATCCCTCGTTGCCGATCACCCGGCAGTGCGAACTGCTCGGGCTGGCGCGGGCCAGCTACTATCACCAGCCCGAGCCGGAGTCGGACGAGAACCTGCGGCTGATGCGTGTGATCGACGAGACGTACCTGGCGCATCCGGTGTACGGATCGCGACAGATGACTCGCTGCCTGCGGCGGCAGGGATACCTGGTTAATCGCAAGCGGGTGCGCCGGCTGATGCAGCAGATGGGACTGGAGGCGATCTACCGGAAGCCGAATCTCTCCCGGAAGCACCCGCAGAATCCCGTCTTCCGCTACCTGCTGCGCCGGCTGGTGATCGATCGCCCGAATCAAGTCTGGGCGATGGACATCACCTACATCCCGATCCAGGGCGGCTTCATCTACCTCTGTGCGGTCATCGACTGGTATAGCCGGGCGGTGCTGGCGTGGGAGCTGTCGAATACGAACGATGCGCGCTTCTGCGTGCAAGCCGTCGAGCGGGCCATCGCCGAGCATGGCGTTCCCGAAATCTTTAACACCGACCAGGGTTCGCAGTTCACCTCCTTCGAGTTTACCCAGCCGCTCCTGGCCCGCGGCGTGAAGCTCTCGATGGACGGCCGCGGCCGGGCGCTGGACAACGTCTTCGTCGAGCGACTCTGGCGCACGGTCAAATACGAGGAGGTTTACCTCAAGAGCTACCGCTCCCAGGTCGAAGCGTACACCCACCTCGACATCTTCTTCCAAGACTACAACGACGAGCGCCCCCACAGCGCCTTCGGCATGGCCAACCCGAAAACACCGATGGAAGTCTACCGGCAGCCCATTGCGCTTGCCGTCAACCAATGACGCCCCAATCAATCCGTCCGACCACCGGCCGACTCCTGCGGCAAGCTCTTCGGCTCCTGTCCTCGGAGTCGGCCAAGGCACCTAAAGCGCCTTTGTCTCTCATAACTTAATTTACCCGATCCGCTGTCCAACGAGCGGGGACCACCTCATGGCAAACCGGGGATTG
>VHDG01000984.1 GCA_016871475.1 Verrucomicrobiota bacterium | reverse complement strand
CTCGTGCGTCGTGCCAGGTGGGAAGCCAGAACAGGGCGACCTTCAGGCGGTCCACGCAGCCTATTCGGCGGAGGAAGTGCTTCAATTCAAGGATGAAATAGACACGCTCTTGGAAGGGCGAGGGCTGTTCGATGACGCCTGCTTCGTCAAAAACGAAATGGCCAGGAGCGGGGAACCAACTAACACCCAGTTCCCTCAAATGGCGAGCGGCGTCAATTTCTTGTTGTGAGAAAAGCATTCTTGTGGTTTCCAGCCTGCTTCAGTCGGTCGGCAGGAATACCCACAGTGACGGCCTTCCACAATTGCAGTGGACTGCACGGCCCAGGAGGCTCAGACCAGCGAGACTCAGATAGACGGAGGTGCGGGCCGCGTCCCAGAATCCAATGCGGCCCTGCGCTCGCGGATCTTCCAGGCGATTTTGCAGGCTCGGAATGGGGTGAAATATGATCTCGCCTAGTGCAGGCCTCCTCGGTTCTCCATCCTGTAGTTCGTCGAGAAGGTGGCTTGTGGTGCGCAGCGCCTCTGTGGTTTGTCCCTCGATTTGCGCACGCTCGTCAACTTCGATCACCCCGCGGCGGCTCAGCGTTGGAAGAGTCAACAGCCCAACGAACGACCACAGGCTGAACCAGAGACTGAACTCAACCGTGCCAGCCACTGTGCCCAGCTTCGTTGATCCGACAAGCCAAGCCGCAATGCTGAGGCCAGCCAGGGTGAAGAGCAAGGCAACGACACGCCCTCGCCACCAACTGCCGGTCTTCACCGCCAGCGACCGTCGACTCGCCGCGACCTCGAACCCAGCGGCGCCAAGTACCTGCCGCCACCTTGCTGGCACAATCTGCCAGCGTGGCTGCAACACCCCCATGACTGCTCCCGTGAATCCTTCATCGGGACTTTGGGCCACGGAAATAGGGAGTGAATCGCCGGACGGAAAAAATGTTGGTTCGCTCGGGTCCAAGTGGAGCGGTGCCATGAGCGACGCGAGCGCCACGCGTCCACGGAGCAGCAAAATACTCGTTCCTAGTCCCACCGCGGTAGTTCCGACGATCCCACCCCATCTACCGGCCAACAGAATTGCCATGGCAGCCAGGAACAAGAGTGCTGAGTGCGCGGTAACGCCCCTTGCAAGGCTAAGCAGGTAGCTTGGCAATCGCTGGTGAGACCGGCCGAAACGCTTGGGCAGCAGATATCCGCCGAGCAGGTCGAACGGCAACTGAATCGCGGCATATAGCAGCACAAACCCCAAGAGACCGCGCGCTTGTCCCCATATCGTCGAGTCGATGTTTTGTTGAATCCTGGCCGGCAGATCTAAAAACAGACCCAAAGTCGTGAGTGTCACTAACGTGCCGACCGCAGAAATGCCCAGCCATAGCCGGGCACGACCATATCCAAGAACGGAAGTGCCCGAAGACGAACCCGAGCTTTTGGAATCCTGTGCCCGATTCGTTGACTCCGCCGCGGTCCGGATCCCTCGA
The DNA here is from genome assembly GCA_016871475.1 of Verrucomicrobiota bacterium. GTDB lineage: Bacteria > Verrucomicrobiota > Verrucomicrobiia > Limisphaerales > UBA11320 > UBA11320. The sequence goes on along the minus strand of VHDG01000984.1, from coordinate 40 downwards.
AGCATGCCGCCAAACACAAAGTTGTGCAGCGGCAGGACCG
>VHDG01000983.1 GCA_016871475.1 Verrucomicrobiota bacterium | reverse complement strand
CACGAACTTGTCCTTCTCCACGTCCCCCAGCACGAACTGACGATCCACCACACGAGAGATGCAGTGGTAATATCCCTTGGGAAAATGCTCCGGTGCCTTCAGTCGCGCCTGTCTCATGCCCACATACAACCCAACCTCCACGAGCCCAGTCAACTACCATCTAGCTAATGACCTGTCCCTTTATTTGAATTCTCGTCGCTCGCCTGGAAGTCGGATGCGCCGTTCGTTGTCCACCCTTGAGGGTGTGCCTTCCACGGTGTTCCTGAACAAAAGCTGCGGAGGCTCCTCTATGTGCTGGGGAAGGAAAAAGCTGATCCGCATCGTTTGGCGTACAGGGGCGCAAGAAGGCATAGCCCGAGCACCGTTGCTAAAGGGGTGGACAACGAACCGAGCTTCGCTCACCGGGGCTTCCAAGATCAGTTTCCGATTGGCAACCGTGGCCTCGGGGGCTTATCACCGCACCCGTATGCCAGAGACTTCGGATCCCGCCGGCCAACCCAGTTGCGGCGACAGCCCGGAAAGAGTGATTCCTCGTCGCTCCGTTGTCGGATGGATTCTGTATGACCTCGCCAACACGGTGTTCTCCATGGGGGTTATCACCCTCACTTTTCCACTCTGGATCCGTGAGAACGTCGGAGCCGCTGCTGCAGACTGGAACAATGGCATCATCACAGCCATCTCCATGGCCATTGTCTTCGCCTTGTCGCCCATACTCGGGATGATGACCGACTGTGCCCCAAGGCGAATGCCGTTTCTGATCGCAAGCACGTGCCTCTGCGTAGGGCTGGCACTTGGGTTCGCAAGGTGGGGATTCCTGGAAACGGCCATCTTGTTCATCGTGTCGAACATCGCCTACCAGGCAGGGACTCAGTATTACGATTCGCTCCTGCCGGAAGTCAGCACGGAGAAGAATCGGGGTCGAATCGGTGGGCTCGGCGTAGGAATCGGCTACTTCGGATCGTTTATCGCCATCGGGCTGAGCTTGTTTCTCGCAGATCATCCCAAGTCCACTCTGTTCAGCGCTTACGCCGCCACTTTCATGCTCTTCGCCCTGCCCTGCATGCTCTTCGTCAAGGAACGCGGAAATCCCAACCCACGGCCGTTCGGCTTTCGAGCAGCCGTCGCAGGCCTGCAGAACACCATCGCCTCTCTCAGAGCTTCCAACCAGTATCCGGGGTTGCTTCGATTCCTGCTGGGTCGTGTCTTCTACACCGATGCCATCAACACCGTCATCACGGTCATGGCCTTGTTCGTGATCAACGTCGCCACGACCTCAGGCCTGGATGCGAAGTCCGGCGAGAGACAGGCACAGTTCGTAATGCTTTTTGCGATCTCATTCGCTGTGGCGGGTGGATTCGCCTGGGGATGGTTGAATGACAAATGGGGCCCCAAGCGCACTCTCGATACAGTCCTTCTCTCCTGGATGGGCATTTTCGTGCTCGCATCTGCCATTGGCCTGTTGGGTCTTCCGTTGTGGGTGCTTTACATCATGGCGGCATCAGCTGGCTTCTGCCTGGCAGG
>VHDG01000982.1 GCA_016871475.1 Verrucomicrobiota bacterium | reverse complement strand
GGCCGCGCGGAGCGTGGGTTCGTCGTTGTTGCTGACGGTGTAGGCGCCACGATACGGAACGCCTTCGACATCCAGGTGTTCGACGTCGATTCGCCAGCCGGACTCCAGTTTGTGAAATTCCAGTATCCGGCCCTCTACCTGTTGAATGTGCTCCAGGAATTCGGCCGACTCCCGATTCCATCTCCAACTCAGAAGGCAAAGCACGACCCCCGCCAGAACCGGCAGAGCGCATCGCACCAAAATTCGAGTGCCCCAAAGGGCCCAGTAGTGAATCATTGCCTACGAGGACGAGTGCACGCTATTTTCGCACGCATTCGCCGCAGAAGCACCGATTTTCTTACGTGGCTTGCTGGATCGCCGGTCCGTCGCTGCGGGCGATGCTGAGCATCAGCCGCCGGCCCTGAAACTCGGCACCATTGAGCTCGTCGACGCAGCGAGCCGCATCGTCCGCCAGGTCGAAGTCGGCGAAGCCGAATCCTCGTGAGTTTCCGTTTGTCTTATTGCGTACGATGGCAACGCCCCGCGGATGACTTCCGCTACTCTGAAACCACTCTGCCAGTTGGGCTTCCTGGGCGGAGAAGGGGATATTCCCGATGAACACTTTCTTCATGACGGTTAGGCTAGGAGTCCTCTAAGGATAAAACTATCTTAATGCGAATTTCGCGCTACCGCAAGAGCCACCCTCTCGATTTAATGACTCCAAACTCAAGAGCCTACTGGGCGCGCCGATATGAAATCACATGGCGCAGAGTCCGCTTGATGTATGGACGGCGATCGTGTCGCAGGCGACGCCGACGACACTCGAGAAACTCAGCAAGTTTGTCGACTTTGCCGAACCACCCGAGTTCTTCGACTACGCCCAAACCCAGTGGAACCTTCAGCAACAACGCAACCCCGATTCCACCTGGGAACTGCTGGTGGACGGCCAATTGATTTTCAGTGCCGTAGGACATCCAAGCGTTCTCAACCTGAAAGAAGCGACGGTCCTTGCCAGGATCGCGATGACCGGCGATCCGCTCTTCACTACCAAGCTGCTCCGGAGGTTGTTGGCGAATCGAATCTGGCCCGAAGAGGTGCCGGCCGATGAGATGCTGCGTGCGCTCTCCATTTTGGAGGCACTTGAGGATCCGCAGCGCCTCGCCATGACTCTCCTGAAGTTTTCGAAATTCCCCTGCCGCATGGTGCAGTCGAAGGTGGCGAAGCTGCTTGGCAGGGTCTCCGATAGCATAGATGTTCTCGAAGAGCTGTTTCAGGTTCCAGACGCCAGGGTTCGCGCAAACCTATTGCAGGGGATCGCCCAACGGGACGATCTGGAGCCGTTTCGGGCCATGATCGATCGCGGCTGCAAAGATCAGAACACCCGCGTTTCGGCGTTTGCCCTGGCGATCAAAGCCCGGACCGGTCACGGCGGCAGCAAGGCGCTTCTCAAGATGCGCTTAAACGCAAAAACGGGTGACGTGAGAGATGTCGCCCATTTCGCCTCATCGATAGTTGGGCTAGCGGACCTTGTCGGCGGCGCCGAGCCGGC
>VHDG01000981.1 GCA_016871475.1 Verrucomicrobiota bacterium | reverse complement strand
GACTATTCAATCGATTCCCCGTCCGCCACATTGCGCGCCCCGCCTCTGCAAGCCCTGCCACGGGATCCTTCAACAGTCACAGGATCGAGCAGGCGGAGCTGATCACAGCCGCTCTGGCCTGAACGCCCATCCTTTATGCCCATCGAACTCAAAGTTCCATCTGTTGGTGAATCGATCACCGAGGTCCAAATCGGAGCCTGGCTCAAGAGCGAAGGATCCGCATTTCAGAAGGACGAACCGCTGGTGTCGATCGAATCAGAGAAGGCAACTCTCGAAGTGCCCGCACCCGCAGCGGGTGTCGTCTCGAAGATCCTGAAACAGAAGGGCCAGGTGGCGAAAGTGGGAGAAGTGGTGGCTCTTCTGGAGGCCGCCTCTGGATCCGTCGCCCCCGCTGTCACAAATCCACCGCCCAGCGCGGTTGCACCGGTGGAAAGAGTTGTGATGCCCGCTGCCGCCCGAGTGCTCTCGCAGGCGCAAGCCGGGGGTGAGGACGTCCAAGGCACGGGTCCGGGAGGCCGTATCCTCAAGGAAGATGCCCAACGCCATGTTGAAACCCTGAGGCAGGCCTCCGTTCCTCCGCCCCCTCTGCCCACGAGCCGACCTGCGGCTCCGTCAGCCCCTGCCTCGCTCGCGTCGGGATCTTCCCGGGAGGAGGAAGCTGTGCCGATGAGCCCGCTCCGCCGAACCATCGCACGTCGGCTGGTGGAAGCCCAAAACACGATGGCCATGTTGACCACGTTCAACGAGATCGACATGTCCGCAGTGATGCAGCTTCGCAAGACACACCAGGACGCGTTCATGGCCAAGTACCAGGTGAAGCTTGGGTTCATGTCATTCTTTGTGAAGGCTGCAGTCGATGCCCTCCGCCTGGTGCCCCAGCTCAATGCGGAGATTCGTGGGAACGAGATTCTCTACAGGAATTATCAAGACATCGGTGTGGCGATTGGCGGCGGAAAAGGCCTGGTTGTTCCGGTCCTGCGCGGGGCGGAACGATTGAGTTTCGCGGAGGTAGAGATCGGGGTCAACGAGTTCGCCAAACGTGCCAAGGAGAACAAGATCAAGATGGAGGAACTGGAGGGCGGGACGTTTACCATCAGCAACGGCGGAGTTTATGGCTCGCTGTTGTCCACCCCGATCATCAACCCTCCCCAAAGCGGAATTCTCGGCCTTCATACAATCCAGGATCGGCCGGTTGCAATCGATGGTCAGGTCGTCATCCGCCCGATGATGTATGTGGCCTTGAGCTATGACCATCGATTGGTCGATGGCCGTGAGGCGGTGACTTTCCTGAAGCGGATCAAGGAGATCATTGAGAATCCCGTAAGAATCCTTTTGGAGGTCTGATGCCAGCCACGATTTATGACCTGGCGGTGATCGGCGGTGGGCCCGGCGGATATGCGGCGGCCTTGAAAGCAGCCCAGCTGGGCTGGTCCGTCGCATGTATCGAGATGGAGCCGAAGCTCGGAGGCACCTGTCTCCGCATCGGCTGTATCCCCAGCAAGGCCTTGTTGGAGTCCAGTAGTGTCTT
>VHDG01000980.1 GCA_016871475.1 Verrucomicrobiota bacterium | reverse complement strand
TCACGCCGGCGATGCCGGCGTTGTTCACGAGAATATGAATCGATCCCATCTCCGTCGCTGCGGCTTCGGCGGCCCTTGCAACAGCGTCCGGTTGGGTGAGATCCACGGCCAGACTGAAGGCATGGCCTGCCAGGCCCGCTCCGCGGCAGGCTTGAGCGGCTTCCTCCTCGTCCTTATCCCAGATGCAAACCCTCGCACCCGAGGCCGCGAGCCGTTGAGCAATGGCCAATCCGATGCCTCTCGCGCCGCCTGTGACCACGGCACAACGTCCTTTTAGATCCAACGAGTTCATTTTTTTCTGAAGGTTTCTGATAACGGGCTGTTCTCGAGCATGACGGACTCACCCACGGCGATTCTCTTGCGAATGAACCACCCCTGCGGGACCTCGAGGACATAGCAGATCTGGTCCGTCGCAGATTCCGCGGGGTTCTCATCAAAGGGGTTCAGATCATGGATCTCCCTGATCCGGCCTGCGCAATCGATGTACGCGGCACTCAGCGCCACCTTGGTGTTGCGCATCCAGAACGACGCTTTCCGCGGGGAGCCTGGAAGGATGAAGATCATTCCCTCCGTGTCGGCCATCGACTCCCGATACATCATTCCCGTCATGATCTGGACGGGTTCTGAAGCCACCTCTGTTTCCAACAAAACGGGCCCGACCTTGAGCTTGATCGTCGGCAGTTTGGGTTGGGCATGGGGCAGGGGAGCGAGCAGTTGTTGAGTCGGCTGGATCGATGGACGTGGGGTGGGAGCCGGAGCCGGTTTCGCAGCATCGGTTGAGCTCGGGTTGCAGCCAGCCGAGACAAACGCGAGGACAGCGAGCGCTGCAGGGAGTCGGCGAGGTCGCATCAGGGGGCGGGCACTGCGAAGGAGTCCGGCAAGAATGACTCCGGGACGGTCGAGCGGCTCTCCTGAACCGGCGCGTCGCAGGCCTTGGCTGGCCGGTCCACGCCCGGACGGCCCTCTGTCACTGCGCCCGGTTCGAGGCTGAAATACCTCCTCAACAGAATTGGAAGTTCGCCTCTTGGGATTCAAAAACCACTGGGTCAATACATGTGGAGCCATGGCATTAGTTCAAGGTCTTGACGAACTCGTCTGCTTTCGCAATCGAGCGATTCATCTCTTCGATGAGCCGGCCAATGTCATTCTGGATGTTGGAGGCCTCGCCCTTGAGGGACGCGATGGCAGCTGCGTTGAGATTGTGTTTCAGGTAGAGGACGTGGTCTTTGAACTGGGTGAGGACGGGATCCATGCTTTGCTCGGCCTTCACCAGGGCGGCGTGCATGGAATCGTAGCGTGAACGTGTCTCAGTGAGCTGACGGCGACTCGCTGACTGCAAACTCGGAGTGTTGATCTGCCCTATTTCCTTGTCCCACTCCGCAAACAGATCGCGGGAAATGTTTTCAACGTCGCGCACCCGCTTCTTGACATCGGATGCCTGGGAGACGGAGCTGTCATAGTCGGATTTCAGCTGGTTGTAGGCCGACTCGAGCTTGCCGCCATCGAACTTGTAGAGCTCCTTGAGCCG
>VHDG01000979.1 GCA_016871475.1 Verrucomicrobiota bacterium | reverse complement strand
GTGAAGGTCGGCTTCACGGTCACACCCGGCGGAGACGTGAACAATCTTGTTACGCTCGAGGTCGACCCTGACTCGAACATGGAGTATCGCGTTCGGCGCAGCATGCGTGTGGCCCGTTACCGCCCGATCTTGGTCGAAGACGAGCTTGCTGCGGTTGCAGACCAGACCTATCTGTACGAGTACAAATACTGGCCGAAGAAGGTAAAGGCTGCGCCCGTCGAAGCACCCGTGAAGTCGCTTCGAACACGCAATGACAAAGGCCGTGCCGAGGACGATGACTCGACATCTTCACCCGATCGGGAGGAAGGATGATCACTGCCCCCTGCGACTGGATCGCGCGTTATCGAAAGCCAAAGAGGGTCCTCTGGTCGCGCCGCACGAATCAGTTTGATGAGAGCCCGCGTGGTACAGCCGACGTTCAGCCATATCGGCCTAACGTCGGTCCATCCGGCCGGTCGGGAGCGCAGTCTTGATTGAATCCACCATCCACGTTCCCAGTGTGCTTGATTCGGTGAATAAACGATCCGCTCCTCGTATCACCGGGGAGCACACCAGGATGAAGGCCTCCGCCAAGGCAGTGCTGCAGATCCTGCTACCGGCCGTTCTGATGTGGGGCTGCGCGCCGATCACGCCACTGCCGCAACCCGATTTGCCTTCGCCATCGATGCCAAGCAGCTCATCCTCGAGCTCTTCTTCTTCATCTTCCGGCGGCATGCCAGGAATGCCTGGCCCTTCGGGTTTACCGGGCCCTACAGGCCTGCCCGGCCCCTCCGGCCTGCCGAGTCCGCCGGGAGCGCCGGGCATGCCGGGTGCTCCTGGAATGCCCGGTGCTCCAGGGATGCCTGGCAGCGAAGGTAACTCCGGCGATTCGCAGGACGGGCAACAAGGAAACGAATCCGGCAGCTCCGGATCAGCCGGTCCGATGAGTTCGAGTCAGCTGCCCGATATCGGCGGTGGTGGACTTCCCGGATCGTCCGGAGCCGGCGGCAAACCCGGTGAAGATGCAGCCGGCAAGAACGGCGGCGACGGTGAAGAGTCCGGCCAGACCGGTCAGTCAGGCGGCTCGTCCGGCGTTCCGACCCGGGATGACCGCGGCAAGGGAGATGGCTCCGGCAATGAGTGGGAAAAGAGCAACCAGGTCCCTGAGGTCCCGGTAGACATCACCGCCAAAGGCGACGGTACGGGTAGCAGCGCAGATGGTGTCCCGCGAAAAGGTGGTGCGGCAGGTGATCTGGAAGACGCACTCGAGGATTTTGACGGCGGAATCATGGCGGAGCGTTCTGCCATTCGAGACCGGGCTGCGCAAACCCCCAATGCGGGTGGTGGCGCGAAAGGCTCCGCTAGCTCGGGTATCCCGGGTACCTCAGACGTGGAGGGCGAAGCCGAGGGTCGCCCCGTTGGCTCGGGCGGCGGTATGGGCTCGCTGCCCGACGGCCCCTCCACCATCTCGAAAGCACCGGGTGCACCGAAGCGAGGTGCCGGAATACCCAAGGACGTCGACGATGCCCGAGATGATGATGTCATCGCCC
>VHDG01000978.1 GCA_016871475.1 Verrucomicrobiota bacterium | reverse complement strand
CGGGATTAACGAGGGAGTCGTCGTGGACACACATGTGGCGAGGCTGTCGGAGAGGTTGCGCTTGAGTGTCGCTTCCACTCCGGAGGCCATTGAGAGGGAGCTCATGGAAATCTGTCCGAAGAAGGACTGGTTGATGTTGAGCCACTGGCTGATCTGGCATGGAAGAAGACGCTGCGGCGCGCGTTCACCGGACTGCGCCCATTGCGAGATCCGATCCCTGTGTCCCTCCTCCCAGGCCGAAACCTGAGTGACGGCAGGCACGGAAGACGATCACGAGGGGCGGTCGCATTGGGGGAATGTGAGATGCGACCCGGCCAGGGCGCATCCCGAAAAATCCCTGTCCACCCTGTGGTCTGCGCGTTAGGCTGCGCGCGCTATGGCACCTGTTCGACGACTTCTCCACACCCGATATCGCGTCAACGACATCGAGAAAACCGCAGCCTTCTACCGTGATGTTCTAGGGCTTGCTGAGGTTCGCCGGCACAAGTCTCCTCGCGGCTCGGAGCTCGTTTTCTTCAAGGCCCCTGAGAGCGACGAAACCATCGAGATTTGCTCATTTCCTGCCAGCGGCCCGGTTCATGTCCAAGCGGATCTCACGCACCTGGCCTTCGAAGTGGACAGCCTCGAGGAATTTGCCAGGCACCTGGAGAAGTTCGGTTTGAAGTATTCCGATGGTCCCACACTTAAACCTGATGGAGGTGGGTTTGCCTTCATCGACGCCCCCGAAGGCTATGAGATCGAACTCATCCAGAAAGCCAGGCAACCCTCGGCGGGAGGCTACTAGGAGCTCCAGCCGCCCTTTCCGCCCGTCTGCCCTGAGGCTCATCTCGTCAGTGTTGAACGCGGTGAGTCTGCTGGCCTTTCTGATCCTGGTTAACCCTCCTTTTTGCTCGGGACAGCCTGCGCAGAGCTCGATAGGCACATGGCAGGATCGGCTTCGCCAAAGGATAACCGCAGCGCGATTCGAAACCGCGCGTTGGGGGATTCATGTCGTGGACCTGGAGACTGGAGAAACCGTGTTCGATCACAACGGCTCTCAGCGATTTGTTCCGGCATCGAACACCAAGCTTTTTACGGGGGCGCTGGTTCTCGACAAGTTTGGAAGCGCAGCGCGGCTGCGGACGTCTTTTTATGCGAGGGAAACACCCGGGCTGCGGGGAACAGTTCAAGGTGATCTCGTTGTGTTCGGTCGCGGCGATCCGTCGTTTCAGTCCTCCGCTACATCCAATGGCCTGGAGAAGCTGGGCCAGGCTCTGAAGGCGGCGGGCTTGAAGAGAGTCCGCGGCGCTCTGGTGGCCGATACATCCTGGTACCAGGGTGGGGTTGTCGCGCCGGGTTGGACCGTGGATGATCTCGACTCCTACTACAGCCCTGAGATCAGCGCTCTGTCATTCAACGACAACGTGGCCTCCCTTGTGGTGGCTCCGGCTTTGCACTCGAATGAGCTGACCAAACTTTGGTGGGTTCCATCGGATCCCCGGATGACGGTGTTGAACCGCGTGCTCACGGGATCTGCAGGCACTCGGGCCACCCTTTCATTA
>VHDG01000977.1 GCA_016871475.1 Verrucomicrobiota bacterium | reverse complement strand
CCTTGTTCGCCGAATTGTACGGGCGCGTGGACGGTTGCTCGCGTGGCCGTGGCGGCAGCATGCATTTGTTCGCCCCGGAAGTGGGGATGATGGGCACGAGCGGGATTGTCGGACCGTGCATCTTGCAGGCGGCAGGAGCGGGCTACAGTTTTCAACTGCTCAAGCGCAGGAACGTAGCCGTGGCTTTCTTTGGTGACGGCGCGGTGAACAATGGGGCGTTTCATGAAGGTCTCAATCTGGCCAGTATCTGGAATCTGCCGGTGTTGTTCGTTTGTGAGAACAACCAGTATGCGACAGAGGTTCCGTTCGATTACGCCGCAGGCAACCCATCGGTTGCACAACGCGGTGCAGCCTACGGGTTGGAGGCCGCCGAGGTGGATGGCAACGATGTGGTGGCAGTACGAGAGGCGGCGAGGCAGGCCATTGACCGCGCCCGCAACGGCGGCGGCCCGACCTTGCTTGAGTGCAAGACCTATCGTACCCGAGCTCACGCCGAGGGCATGGGCGATTTCACCTATCGCACTCGCGAGGAAGTGGAGCGATGGAAGCAGCACTGCCCGATCAAACGTTTCAAGCAGCATCTCCTCGCCAACCAGATCGCAGACGAGGCTGAGATGGAAGCGATGGAAAGGGAAATCAGCGAACTCGTCGAGCAGGCTCATTCGCTGGCCGAGAAGAGTCCCATGCCGCCCAAGGAGTCAGCAACCCGGAACATCTACGCTGAGGCAACCGCACCATCACCGCCGCACGGTGGAAACGGTCCTCGAGAAGTCGGCGCGGCGGATCGCACCCTGACCTACATGAAAGCCACACTCGAAGCGTTGACCGAGGAGATGGCCAGGAATCCAGGCATTTTCGTAATGGGCGAAGGCATCGGCAAGCGCGGTGGTAACTTCGCCACCACCTCGGGGCTGTATGAGAAATACGGACCGGAACGGCTGCGCGACACTCCCATCTGCGAGCGAGGTTTTGTGGGGCTCGCCTGCGGTGCGGCGATGAGCGGTACGCGGCCGGTCGTGGATTTCATGTTTGCCGATTTCGTTCTCGATGCGGCCGGCGAGATCATCAACCAGATCGCCAAGATGCAGTACATGAGCAGCGGACGAATCACGATGCCGGTGCTGCTCCGCGGTTGTATCGGCGTTGGCCATTCCGCGGCAACGCATCACTCGGGCAGTTATTACGCGATGTATGCCCAGTTCCCGGGGCTGCGTGTCGTGGTGCCATCGACGCCCTATGACGCCAAGGGGTTGCTGAAAACGGCCCTCTCCTGCAACGACCCAGTCCTCTTTCTGGAACACCGTGAGTTGCTGACCTTGAAAGGACCGGTACCTGCGGACGATTATTCCATTCCTTTCGGTGAGGCGTCGATCGTTCGTGAGGGGACGAGTGTGACCGTCGTTGCGCTGGCGCTGATGGTTCAGAAGTCCCTCGCAGCATGTGACATCCTTGCCAAGGAAAACATCTCTGTGGAGCTGATTGATCCCCGCACGGTATCCCCTCTGGATACCCGGACGATTCTCAAGTCGGTGGAAAAGACATGGC
>VHDG01000976.1 GCA_016871475.1 Verrucomicrobiota bacterium | reverse complement strand
GCCACATGCGAAAATGGATGTGAAAGAGTTTGAAAACCGAGCGGTTTTCCTGCACTTTTCCTGCACAACGGTGCAAGTCCTTGATTGACAGTGGAGCGGGTGAAGGGAATCGAACCCTCGTCTCAAGCTTGGGAAGCTCACATTCTACCATTGAACCACACCCGCATCCTGAGAACGGCCTTTGTCTATCAAGGCTGGCCTGTTCTTGGCAACGGGTTTTCAACTCGTCCTCCTTCCTCGGTCACCATCTCCTGCACACGCACCCTGGAGCCTTTGAACTTGTGAGGTGGTCGCTCTTCAGTCATACAGCTCCCCGTTCATCCATCCTCAATCCGCTTATGAAGTCCTCTGCGTACCTGCTCCTGCCTGTCGTCTGCCTTGCCTGTCTTCCCATCGAGGTTGCAGCGATCTCTCTCGAGCTGTCTCCCATCGCCGATACGTCCATTTTTGAAAACGCAGCCAATAAGAATTCCGGAAAAACATCCCCTCTGCCTGTGGGGAAAGTTGCCTCCGATAAACGCACGCGTTTACTTCTCCGATTTGATGTCACCGGCATCCCCGTCGGAGCCACCATTCGATCCGCCTCGCTCTCGGTCGTGGTTCAGAAACAGTTCTCAGCCTCAGCTCCCGCACTTCAGTTGTCAGTGTATCGAATGAGAACGGATTGGATCGAGGGTGCACAGGGCTTGAACGATCTTTCCGGAGGCGAAGCCCAGCCAGGAGAACCTACCTGGAGTCATCGCAAGTTTCCCAATGTCCCTTGGGGCACAGCGGGAGGCCAGCCCGGGACGGACTTCGAGTCCGAAGCCAGCGCTGTGATGCGGGTGGACAGCACGGGTGCCAAAGTCATCACAGGGTTCTGTGGCCTCGCACACGATGTTGCAGCCTGGGTTGCCTCCCCGGATCAGAACCATGGCTGGATTCTCTCAGGCCTCGATGGCAGCGGGGCCACGTCTGCCCGGAGGATTGCTTCGAGGGAGGATATCTCGAACTCTCCCAAGCTTATCGTCGAGTTCGATCCACCATCGCCAGGTGGGTATGAGCAGATCCTCGCGCGATTCGGACGGATTCACACGATCGCCGGTCGCGGTGCGGTGGACAGCAACGGGGGGAATGATTGGCAGGAGACGTTCGAGGGCGGTCCTGCACGCAATGCCGAGCTTTCTGAAGCCCACAATGCCCAGGCGGACGCCTACGGCAATGTGTTCATCGCAGACAAGGACTCCCATGCCATCCGAGTGGTTCGTCGCGATGGCACGATTCACCGTGTCGCCGGTACCAACGCTTCAGGGAATGGGTCAGATGAGCCGCAGCCGGGACGTCAGTGTGCTCTCTCATCGCCGAACGGTCTCCATGTCCTGCCCAATGGTGTGTGCTACATCTACGACACTTTCAATCGGAAGATTCGGAGGCTGGATCCTGATGGAACGATAAGGACCGTTTTTAGCGATGCCGGGCTGGGGTTCGTGGGGCGCGGCTTGTGGGTCAACGCGGATGGGTCATTGGTGTATTACGCCAACGGGGGTGATGTGCGAGTTTGGACTCCTGCAGA
>VHDG01000975.1 GCA_016871475.1 Verrucomicrobiota bacterium | reverse complement strand
CCTTTGGAGAGATCACAAGCTCCGAGGTTTCTCTCAGGACCGGTGCGGGGCCTGTCATCTCCGTCGAGTCCACCGCCCTCGTGGTCCTTGAGGGTCGGGCATTTCGCCTGGAAGCTTCAAATCCCTCATCAGATCCATGGAGCGGCATCCAATGGTTTTTCAACTCTGTGCCGATCCCGGGGGCAACAAACCTGAGCTTTGATGTGCCAAGAACACCCCGTTGGAGAGCGGGATTGTATTGGGCGGTTGTCTCCAACCTGTTCGGAGAAACAACAAGTCCTGAGCAGAGGGTGCATGTGATGCCACTCCCTGTCGTCACGGTTGTGCGCGAAAGTGCGGTCGTGTCCGAAACACCCGGAGCTCTGGCGAGGTTTTCCGTGAGACGCTCATACGCCACGAACGCACCCCTCGAAGTTCACTATCGGACGGGAGGACAAGCGCAGAACGGCCTCGATTACCAGAGGTTGGCAGGCAGGATCCTCATCCCGCCTGATCGCGCCACGGTGCTTCTTGAAGCGGGAATAATTGATGACCCATGGGTGGAGGGGTCCGAGACGATTGAGGTCCGACTCAGCCCGGGCAGCAACTATGTGCTCGGAACCAACATCGCGGCTGCGATTGCGATTCAAAACTCCGAAGTTCCCCCGGGCTCGACGGAGACTGCCACCAATCGGGTCATGGCTTTCACCCACGCATGGAAGTATCAGGAGTCGGAAGGATACAGTAACACCAGCTGGACCCTTTCCACCTTCCCCGACTCGACCTGGCCCATGGGCGGCGCGCCGTTCTTCAGGGAAGCAGATCCACTGCCGGTTCCAGGAGTGACTTTTTTGGCTGACCTCGGCATCACCTCCTACTTCCGCACCACCATCCATGTCCCCGACCGGCCTGTTAGCCAAGTGTGGATCCAGGGACTTGTGGACGACGGATGGGTCCTTTACGTGAATGGCAGAAGAACCCTGATTAGTGGAATCTCGAGCTCGCTCCCGCTCAACAGTGGACTTCGAGCCAACCGGTCCATCGACAACGCAACGATCGAGGGCCCAACCCAGATCCAGGTCCCGAATCTTGTCGTCGGAACAAATTGGATCGCCGTGGAGCTCCATCAATTTGAAGTTCCGCGTGAGGACGCAGTGTTCGCACTGCAGATGGAACTCACCTATGGCAGCGATATCCCCCCCGTTCTCGGCGATCCCATCCTCAACGCGGATGGACGCTGCTCGGTCGTGCTGGGAGGTCAGGGCATGCGACGATACGACATCGAGACTTCGACCGATCTCATTCAATGGGAGCCTTGGACTCAGGTGGTATTCGCGACCAACGAGCAGGTCCGGCGGATTGAGGGACGCTTTGATCCCGGCCACCTGCCCAGGTTCTTCCGCGCTCGAGTCCTGCCACCTCGGTGACCCTAGGGACAGAACCAGAACAGGGCCGTGATCTCCGATGATGACGCTTCACGAAGCGAAGCGGTTCGAAGCATGTGGGAGAGAGTGATGTGCGCCGGTTCCGGAGGATGAACTACCAGGGGACCGCAACGTAATCCTTCAGGAACTTG
>VHDG01000974.1 GCA_016871475.1 Verrucomicrobiota bacterium | reverse complement strand
GGCAAACTGAAACACCAACGAGGCGTGCGCGTGATTACAGATAACTTCGGTGTCGCCATCCTCGACCACGCACCGGAGGGGCAGGAGAAGTTCGTGGTCATCCCATGGCATCGGGTGTGGCACCGGCTAAATGAGTTAAGGCAAAGGAATGGAGGCAAGCGTCCGATTGTAGTCCGCAATGGCCAACTCATTCGGATCAAGTCTGGCAGTTATGCTGGTCTCTGGCGTGTGTTTTCGGCCAAGAACAATGCGTCAGGAATGGCTCTCGATATTGGTTGGCCGGACGTGGTGCGTCTCCAGAACAGAACTCAAGGTCACAAGATTAATGTTCTACTCAATTCCCTCTACAAGGCGGGAATAGAGCTGCTCCCCAACAGTCTCATCGGCTATTCGCTAAACCCTCACCGATAATCTCCGATGACGATGGAGGTGAGAGACCATGTCCTACCACATCGTCAGCATCGATGCGCCGAACTGCTCGTTGTCGTGCCGGGACGGGCAGCTCGCCTGCCGCACGGACGAGGAGGAGAAAAAACTGCCGCTGGAGGACGTGGCGTCCATCATCATCACCAGCTTCAGCGTCTCGATTCACAGCCACCTGTTCCTCGAAGCGGCCAAGCAGGGTGTGGCGTTGATCATCTGCGAAGCCTTCAAACCAGTTTCCCTCGTCCTGCCCGCCAATCGCAGCACGGACACCCTGCTGACCCGCGCCGTGCTCAACCTCGAGCCACGTGTACGCGAAGCGCTTTGGCGGCGTACGGTGGATGCCAAATGCCAGAACCAGGCGTTGCTGGCCGGGCATATCTCGGCGGCTGATCCAGCCGCCGAAAGTCTGCGGCGTGTTGCCCAGGGACGGCAGGATCACAAGGAAGCCATCTGCGCCAAGCTCTTTTGGAACGTCTTCGGCCGCGCCTTGGGACAGGAATCCTTCCGACGTGAACCCGGTAGTGAAGGCGGAATCAACGCCCTTCTCAACTACGGTTACGCGGTGCTGCTCTCGACCGTGCTGCAAAAGCTGTTCGCGGTCGGACTCGATCCCACTTGGGGTTTGTCGCACGTCGCGCGCGAACGGGCCACCCCGCTGGCCTATGATCTCATGGAACAGTTCCGCCCCTGTGTGGACTGGCGGGTCTGGCAGTGGACGCGGCGGAAACCCAATCCGGAGGACTGGCAGGTTACGAAGGAGTTTCGCGGCTGGGTCACCGGCTTTGCCCTGGAGCGCGTCGAGCATCTGGACTTCACACTGGAAATTCGCGGAGTCATCGAGGGCGTGATCCGCAGCTTTCGCCGGGCGGTGATGGAAAACGCCGTGCGCCCCTACCGCCCGTGGAACTCGAAACCCGGCCAATGGCCGCCAAAGAAATCCGGTGGACCCGGACCGCTATAAAATGGGCTGGCTACTGGTCGCATTCGATCTACCGGTCGGCACTAACCTGTCTTTCGCAACTGGGCGGCATTGGGATGCGTAAGTGCCTGATTTGCAACGCAGGCGTTTCCAAAGTCTGGAACACAACCCGCCTTCAGGGGGCGGTCGGCAGCGAGACGAGTTCCTTGGCACT
>VHDG01000973.1 GCA_016871475.1 Verrucomicrobiota bacterium | reverse complement strand
ATGCAGCATGGGTTTATGTATCTGGTGGCGGTGATGGATTGGTGGAGTCGTTACGTTCTGTCGTGGGGTTTGAGCAACACGATGGAATCGGAGTTCTGGATCCGGGCCTGGGAGCAGGCGTTGGCCGAGGCGGGTCAAGCCCCGCTGATCTCCAATACCGATCAAGGTTCGCAGTTCACCAGTCCTGGATTCATCGATGCGGTGCAGTCTGCGGGAGTAGAGGTGAGCATGGATGGACGAGGCCGGTGGATCGACAACCGGTTCATCGAGCGGTTGTGGCGCAGCGTGAAGTATGAGGACGTCTACCTCAACGACTACGGCGACGGGCTCTCAGCCGACCGGGGGCTCCGTGTCTACTTCCAGCGATACAACACTTCGCGGCCTCACCAAGCGCTGGACAACGCTACGCCGGTGGACTGGTACCGCTCAGCAGGGGAATACGGCGGCAAACATGCCACTTGGGAAGCGATGCGGAGCCGACAGAGGACCGAGGCAAGGTCTCCCGAGAGAGTCCGACCCAAGGTCGAATGGATCGAAGAGAATGACTTCTGATCCGAAGATTGAAAACAGACCGCCTACGGCGGTAGGGTTTGGAACTCCAAAACACGGAGAGGGAGGGCGGCGAGACTTCTGAATCGTCGCTCTCTCTTTCCAAATGGAGTTAAGACGCGAGTAATCGGACGCAACGAAACACTTGGGCAGCCTCGAGAAAAACTAGCTTAAAAATCGCGTCTCGTGGTCTTAAGGATGGGGTCCACCTCAGAACTTGTATTGTCATTGACGTTCTCATTGGCTCACACCGAAGATATGAGGATGCCTTCAATCAGTATTGGAGAACGCTCAATGGAACTGCCGAAGAATATCTTCGCGACGCTACCCGAGCTGGTCTCGAAGTGCGTGCCGAAGGATTTTGGACAGAAGAAGCAGCACCGTTCTGGACGCTCATGTCCCGCGTGGTGGAATTCGAACAGGAAAAGATTCCTCACTGGGACAAAGCCGCGCATGCAAAACTCGATCGCACCCGTCGCGAGTACGCCCGCGTACAGCAGGGACTATTGGACGCCGGCTTTGCCTACGGATACTTTGCGTTTCAACGGCCCTGACGAAACTCGCAGATTCTTCGCCGATACGCCTGCTTCTCTCGACGCAGCTAAAGTCCGCGCTCGCGCACCAACTGTGCCCGCGTTCCGTGTGACCGGAGTCTAGCACGCCCAGGTGATGATGTGAGTGCTGGCGTGAGGGCATTCTTTTGGTTACAAACAAGCGTGCAGCCACCCCGGACCATCTGGATTCTTCCCGCGAAGACCGCGGCCTTGTGCTGCGCCCTGGTCTTGTTGCTGGTCCCGTCGTGTCTGGCGGAGGCCGAGGGGGGAAACGTCGATGAGGCGGCGCTCCGAGCCGACGCCAGGAAGACCTTCGAGGAGAATGTAGAGCCCTTCGTGAAGACTTACTGCACGAAGTGCCACGGCGGCGGCCGCGCCAAGGCGAACGTCAACCTTGAGGTCGACCTGAAGGATCCCGGCCGCGGAGCGGCGTTCATGCATTGGAAGAAAGCCGTCGCG
>VHDG01000972.1 GCA_016871475.1 Verrucomicrobiota bacterium | reverse complement strand
TGACCCTGCAATAGAAGACCCGCCCCAATGTTTGCACAGACAACATCGATGCATCCGGCAGGGCGTATGCCAGTTCTCGCTCTTTACCTTTTGGTGGGATTCGTTGTTTTGGGGACAGGTTGCGCGGGCCCGGGATCCCGGAAGCCAGGGGCGCTGCTCAAACGTTCCGGAGACGAGATCATCGTTGCCGGACAACTGTTCCATACCGGCACCCGAGTCATCACCTGGATGGATCCTGGGGGTTATGACGCCTACCGGGTCGAACGTCGTTTTGTGGCCATCACCGAATCCTCCTGGGAGAGGTCCGTGACCGCTCTTCCGGCAAAGGCCAGTCCAAATCGGTACGGACTCCGTCAGGAACGCCTGACACCGGAGCAGGCGGAGACGGTGCGGGGTGGCGGGTGGCCGCTCGATCTCCTGCAGCAAACCGTCGATCAGTTCGTGATCCACTTCGATGCCAGTGGCACCAGCCGACGATGTTTCGAGACCCTTCATGACAAGCGGTGCCTGAGTGTTCACTTCATGATCGATCTCGATGGCACGATCTATCAGACGCTCGATTTGAAGGAACGCGCCTGGCATGCCACGACCTCGAATGGGAGATCGGTGGGCGTGGAACTCGCAAGCCCAGGGGCCTTTCCCCCGACCGCCACAAAGGGAGCCAGGGACTGGTATCAGCGTCGCCAGGACGGATACATGCGCATCGCAGTGCCGGGAGGCAACGACCGGGCTGGATTCAAGGTGCCGGGTTACGATCCTTCACCCGCACGGCCGGAACTCATCCAGGGCGTTATTCAGGGGCAGACCCTCCAGCAATACGACTTCACTGAGGCCCAGTATCGTGCGCTCGAGAAACTGACGGCGACTCTCTGCCGCGTATTTCCGAAGCTGCGATGCGATTATCCACGAGGGCTCGATGGCCATCTCGTTCGGGAGAAACTTCCTGATGAAGTGCTGAAGGACTACAGCGGTCTGATCGGGCATTACCACATCCAAACGGACAAGGTTGATCCCGGCCCCGCGATGGATTGGGATCGAGTGATCAACGGGGCCCGGAAGTTGAGCCGATGATTCCGTGGATCAACGGGCGAGGACTTCCCACTGATCAAGCCGCGCGCGTCGGGCTGCTTTCAAGCCTCCGAGAGCGATGCTCTCAGCAGTGTGAACCGGGGATAGGGATGTGACGCGGACAGTCTCGAGCCCCGCTGCGATGAGCAGTCGTGCGACCTCGGCGTCGAGATTGCGAGTGCCTGCCAGCCCTCCGCTCAGATAGATGTGCTCCAGCAGTCCTGGCATCGACTCCTGATCTGCAACCTTGAGCAGTCGAAGCACCGCTTCCACCACCTTCTGAGCCACTCCGCTCAGGATCTCGGTAAGACCGGGCGTTAGATCCAGCTTCCGGATGCGGCCTTCCACCCAGAGATCCATGATCGCTGGCTTCTCTGAGCGGCTTGTACATCCATGAAGCTCCCGCAGTTCACGCGCCTTCAATGGAGAGATCTGAGTCTCTGGATAGTGCGTGCTGATCCACCTGGAGAAGGCCAGATCCAGTTCGTCCCCGGA
>VHDG01000971.1 GCA_016871475.1 Verrucomicrobiota bacterium | reverse complement strand
TCCAGGCCCATATCTGCGGTCGAACCTTCCCGCGATCTGATTGAAGAACACCTCCGCCTGATCCTTCCGTCGGCACAACACGCGCCGCAGGTTGATCTGATCCGCGGCACACTCCTCCAGTTCATCCGCACCGCCCAAAGCCAGTTTGATGAACTCCAGCGAGGCCGGATCAGCATCCGGGTTCTTGCGGTAGAAAGTCCGCTTACCGTCCCGTCTTGAGGCAAGCAGCCCGGCTTCCTGCAACAAACCGAGATGGGTCGAGATCCGCGACTGTCCCAGCCGGGTGATCTCCTGCAACTCATTCACCGACAGTTCCTCTCCGGCCAGCAACGCCATGATCCGCAATCGCGTTGAGTCCGCCATAGCCCGAATCGATTTCAACATGCTGCTCATTTTTGCCTTCTCACGTCCCCGTCCGGCCATCCAGTACCGGAAAAATCCTGCTTTTCCGTTTGACCGCTTGAGAAACGCATATATCTTCACATCCTGATACGTCAATACGATCTATTGAAAGACTTCAAATAACCAGCATGAGCAAAAACTACATTTTCTCCTCGGAATCCGTTGGTGAGGGGCATCCGGACAAGGTGTGCGACACCATTTCAGACGCGGTTTTGGACGCCTGTCTGGCCCAGGACAAGTATAGCCGCGTGGCGTGCGAGACCTATGCCAAGAGCAACCTGGTGGTGGTGGGGGGTGAGATCACCACGAAGGCCAAGCTGGATTTCAACGCGATCGCCCGGAACGCGATTCGGGAAATTGGCTATGTGAACGACGATGATGTTTTTCATGCAGACAAGGTTCTGATCATGAACGCGGTCACGTCCCAAAGCCCGGACATTGCGCAAGGCGTGGACGCCCGGGCCGCGGAGGGCAAGGACACGGCCGAGCAAGGGGCAGGAGATCAGGGATTGATGTTCGGCTACGCCTGCAACGAGACCCCGGAGTTGATGCCTGCCCCAATCATGTATGCGCATCTTCTGGGCGCTGAACTCACGCGCATCCGCAAAGCTGGCAAGGCGAAGTGGCTGCGCCCTGACGCAAAGAGCCAGGTCTCCGTGCAATACGTCGATGATCAGCCGGTTCGTATCACCAACGTCGTCGTCTCCACCCAGCACGCAGACTCAGTCAAAACCTCGACCATCCGCGAGTTCATCACAGAGGAAGTCATCAAGAAGGTTTTGCCCAGGCAGCTTCTGGACAACAAGACGGTGTTCCTGATCAACCCGACTGGACGCTTTGTTGTCGGTGGACCCCAGGGAGACACGGGGCTGACCGGCCGCAAGATCATCGTGGACAGCTACGGCGGCATGGGCCGTCATGGCGGCGGCGCATTCTCAGGCAAGGACCCCTCCAAGGTCGATCGAAGTGCGGCCTACATGGGCCGTTACGTCGCGAAGAACATCGTCGCCTCGGGGCTGGCCACCAGCGCGGAGATTCAATTCGCCTATGCCATCGGCTATCCCGATCCCGTGAGCGTCTGCGTCAACACCTTCGGCACCGGCAAGGTCTCCGATGAAGCCATCGAGAAGGCGGTCTGCGAAGTGTTCAGCTTCAAGCCTGCCGATATCGT
>VHDG01000970.1 GCA_016871475.1 Verrucomicrobiota bacterium | reverse complement strand
TGGAGTGTTCCTGTTTGCAGGCAGGACAGATGCGTCGAACCAGACGCTGGGCCATCACTGCCTCCACCGATGATGCCACAAGGAAGGGCTCGATCCCCATGTCGATAAGCCGCGTGAAGGCGCTGGGAGCGTCGTTGGTGTGCAGGGTGCTGAAGACAAGATGCCCCGTCAGGGCGGCGCGAATCGCGATCTCCGCAGTCTCCAAATCACGGATCTCGCCCACCATGATCACGTTCGGATCCTGGCGAAGGATGTGTCGAAGCCCGACCGCGAAGGTCAGCCCGATATCCGAGCGGACCGCAATTTGGTTGATGCCCTTGAGCTCATACTCAACCGGCTCCTCGATGGTGATGATCCGCTTGGTGACGGAATTGATCGTGCTCAGGAAGGCGTAGAGAGATGTGGACTTGCCCGAACCCGTCGGCCCTGTGACCAGCATGATTCCGTGAGGTTTCACGATGATCTCCCGGAGCGCAGCCTCCTCCTCCGCAGCAAACCCAAGCTTGTCCAAGCCGAAGAAGATCTTGCCACGGGTCAGGAGACGCAGGGACACGCTCTCGCCATAGACGGTGGGCACCGTGGAAACACGGATGTCGATCTCCTCGCCCTTGATTCGTACGTTGATGCGACCATCCTGAGGCAGGCGCTTTTCAGCGATGTTCATGCCCGCCATCACCTTGATGCGCGAGATGATGGATGCCTGGTATTGCTTCAGCTGCGGGGGCATCGGCGTCTGATGCAGGATGCCATCGATGCGGTAACGAATGCGAAGCTCGTCCTCGGCGGGTTCAAAGTGAATGTCCGTGGATCGATCCTTGTAGGCTTCCCAGACGATCTGGTTGACGAACTTGATGACGCTCGCCTCCTGGTCGCCCTCGGTGATCTCCTTGTCCTCGGCGACCACGAGTTCCATGGGTTCATCCTTGGACAGCTCATCAAGGGTCTCCGCACCGACGCCGTAGTATTTCTTGAGCGCTTTTTCGATCTCTGCCTTGGGCGCCAAAGCGAACTGTACCGGGGACCGGGCGTCGAACTGCACCGAGTTGATCATCGACGGGTCGAACGGGTTGCTCACTGCAACCTGGAGGCAACCGTTGATGGCATCGGTGGGGATGACCAGGTATTGGAATGCGACCTTGGTGGAGATTCGGTTGCGTGCTTCGGTGGGGATGGTGACGGATCGAAGGTCAAGATAGGGCCATTTGAGGCGCTTGGATAAATCTTGGAGGAGCGTCTCCTCAGAACGGCTGGATTCGCGTGCAGCGAACTCGATGAAAGTCTCCTGGCCGCCGCTCTCGACAGCAACGCGCCAGGCCTTTCCCCAGGCTTCCACCTGATCGGGTTCAGCCTGAGTTGCCTCAGCCAGCAAATGTTTCAGCGATAGAAAAGACACGCAGATCCGAACTCTTGTTCCCTATGGAGAACGCGCGACGGTATTAAAAGTTGCGGGAGGGGTCAAAAGTTTTAACAACTCCCGCCCTCGTAAATATTTGGCAGTCACGGAATAACAAATCGTCCCGTCTGGCCGTTACTTGAGAAACTCCAGGATGCCCGCGAGGTCCGCTTCCGACAACGCTT
>VHDG01000969.1 GCA_016871475.1 Verrucomicrobiota bacterium | reverse complement strand
CGCTCGCCGGCGGGGCGGTTCGACCTTGGCAAAAGGGCATGAGTGCCGAGTGTCAGTCGGATTTGATTCGTGCATGCAAAGCAAAAGGCATCCCCACGAACGTTCCCTTCAAAGACCTTGACCCGGAATTCCAGAAGTGGGTTTTGGATGGTGACCCGGATTATGGCAGCGATCCCGAACATCAGTGGCCCCGCGTTTGGTACGGTGTGAAGGGTTACTTTCGGTGGCTGGAATCCAAAGCCTACAAGATGCATGTGCGGGTGCTTCTTTCGAGATACCGCGTGTACTCCGATTGCCCCACGTGCCAGGGAAAACGTTTCAGGCCTGATAGCCTCCAGTTCAAGATGGCCTGGCCGGCTCATCTGACCCGTCCCGCGGGTCCGGACTCCTGCGGCCCGGTTCCAGATCCGCCATATCGAATCTCGCTGAGTGACTTCTATCGACTGGAAGTCCGTGAGGCTTTGGCGGTTGTCACCCACTGGATCGAGCACCTCACACCCTCTCCAAGGGATCCCCGGGGCTTCGCACTCCGCGCCGCACAGGCTCGCCTGGGTTACCTCGATCAAGTCGGTTTGGGCTACCTCACGCTCGATCGGCCCACTCGCAGCCTGTCAGGAGGCGAGACCGAGCGCGTGAATCTCACCACCTGTCTCGGAACGAAGCTGGTGAACACCCTGTTTGTCCTCGATGAACCCACGGTGGGGCTGCATCCGCGCGACACGCATCGTTTGCTCGGAGTCATCCGAAGGCTGAGGGATGCCGGCAACACCGTGGTGGTGGTGGAACACGAGGGGGAGGTGATGAAGGCTGCGGACCAGATCGTGGATCTCGGGCCCAGCCACGGAGAGGCAGGAGGCCAGATCGTCTTCAACGGCCCCTTCGATGAGTTGCTCGAGAGCCAGGCTTCCCTGACAGGACAGTTCCTCTCAGGCCGGCTCAGCGCAGCGGTGCCACGTCAACGGCCCGTGACCACGAATGATGCCGTGGTCCACCGGGGTTCCAAAAAACGCCAGCCCTCCTCCCAAAAATGGATCCGTCTCAAAGGGGCGGTGAAGAACAACCTCAGGAATGTCTCGGTGAACATCCCGCTCGGCCGGCTGGTGGCAGTGACCGGAGTGAGCGGCTCCGGCAAGACCACGCTTGTCAGGGAAGTCTTGATCCCTGCGATTCAGAACATCTTGAAGTCAGCCAACTCACCGGAGTCCAGATCCACGGAGAGCGAAACGGACAGCCCGGCCGAGGAAGCCGGTGGCGACGAGAACCTCCCTGAATCGAACCTTGCAGGCTGGGATTCGATCGAAGGCTGCGAGCATCTGGATCAGGTCATCCTGGTGGACCAGTCGCAGATCGGTCGCACTCCCCGATCGAACCCGGCCGTTTACTCGGGAGCATTCGAGCACATCCGAAACCTGTTCTGTGAATCGCCGGCAGGTCTGGAGAAAGGTTGGACCCCGGGGATGTACAGTTTCAATTCCTCGCGAGGTCAGTGCGAGCGTTGTCGGGGTGCGGGGTTCGAAAAGATTGAAATGCAGTTTCTCTCCGACGTGTTCGTACGCTGCCCGGACTGCAACGGGCGTCGCTA
>VHDG01000968.1 GCA_016871475.1 Verrucomicrobiota bacterium | reverse complement strand
CCATCCATACGCTCCGGGGTCGCCGTCAGGCCCAGCAGGATGCTCGGCCGGAAGGAGTCGAAGACGGGGCGATAGCCGGAGGCGGGGCCATGGTGAACCTCATCCACCACGATGAAGTCGTAGAAATCGGTACCGACTTGTTCCCACAATCTGCGAGACTGGAGCATGTCCACGGAGCAGAACAGGTGGTCTCGGCGGGTGGCGACGTAGGGACCGACGAGCAGCTCCCCAAAGTCAGGAATGCGCAGCACCCCGCGAAACGTCGCTGCTGCTTGTTCAAGAATTTCTCGCCGATGCGCCACAAACAGCAGCCGGGCCTGACGCCGCTTCTGCTCAAAGAAACGCTTGAAGTCGAACGCAGCAATGACTGTTTTTCCTGTGCCTGTCGCTGCGACAACGAGGTTCTTCCAGACACCGTGCACATGCCGTTCCACCGCGAGCGCGTCCAGGATCCGCTCCTGAAATGGGTGCGGCTTGAGGTCGAAAAAGACGGGTGTGGCACTCGACTGCCTCCGCCCGTGAGCGATGGCATCCCGGAAGACTTGTGGTTCGTCCGGATTGAACGGAGAGAAGTCCCGGCTGTTCCAGTAGGTCTCAAACTCAGCGGTGAACTTCTCCAGAATGTGCGGCATGTCTTGCGCGGTCACCTTCAGGTTCCATTCGAGGCCACTGGTCATCGCCGCGTGGGACATATTAGCGGACCCGATGTAGGCAGTGGAAAAGCCAGTGTTTCGCCTGAAGTGGTAGGCCTTGGCGTGAAGCCGAGTTCGTTCGACGTCGTAAGAGACGCGCACGGATGTGTTCGGCAGGCGAGCCAACCACTCGACAGCCTCCGCATCCGATGCGCCCATATAGGAGGTCGTGATAATGCGAAGCTGCCCACTGCGTCGCGTGAGTTCCTCAAGGCCTGACATGAGTAGGCGCAGGCCTGACCATTTGATGAACGACACCAGGAGGTCTGCGGAGTCGGCCGAGCGCATCTCCTGAAGAAGTTCGTGGACGAGCTGCGGATCGGAAGGTGAACCCGTGAAGAGACTGCTCTGGACCAGCGAAGTCTCCGGCCGCGCCATACCTGGCGTTTCATATCTCGACGGCGTGATTTCAAGCAGGACAGGCTTCTCCGTCGACACCAACTGCCGCTCGGCAAGAAATCGCCGATCTGGCAACTGGCAGAGCTGTCGAAGCAGTTCGTTGCAAAGCTGAAACCGTTTCGCCGAGTGCGCTTCGAGCCGCAACGCCTGTTCCAACACTTTACTGACGAAGGCGGCAAGGTGGCCGGGTTCCTCTTCCGGGTCGAGCTTGCCAAAGATAGATCGTAATTCCGGGTGGCGTTCAAGGGCTCCCTTGATCCTTTCATCCAGCAACGTCTCATAGATTCCCGGCTTCAGACTCATGCGTTATCCAATCGCCATCTCTTCGTGGAAGGATCGGGCTTGGGATTTTTGAGGGGGATGATGTTCGCCCACACGCACGTCGGCGCTGCGCCAGCGTCCGGCCCAGTCGGGGCAGAGGTCCCAGGCGATGCGCTGGTGCAGGTCGAGAACGAGGTCGGGGAACTGGGTCTGCACGGCGAATGCACCGTAAGCG
>VHDG01000967.1 GCA_016871475.1 Verrucomicrobiota bacterium | reverse complement strand
GGACCCGGTTCGGCATGTCGTTGATCGAGACCTGATAACACCTGCACATGCGAGCGCAGTTTCTCCAAGGGCTGGAGAGTGCGGCCAAACTCGAACGAACTGCCCTCGCCCGTCGGCTGCCAGGCGGAGGGTATGGCTCCGTTCGGAAAAAACAAAAATGCGGACCGGACGGGTGCGACCACACTCCCTGCCGCGCTGGATGCAACGGCGCTCGCGGGAGTGAAAGACTCGAATGCGGGCAGAGCAATGCACGCGCCCAGACCTCGGAGAAACGACCTCCGGCTGAACGCAACATGCCTTTCCATGAGCTTTGCTTTTTTGTTCGTTGTCATAAAATTGTGATTCGATGTTCAGGGAGAGAGCCGGGGCTTGGTCAGATCAGCTGGTAATGAAACAGGTGTCAGCGATGCCGAACGCGGCTGGGCCGTCGAGGCCGAGGTCGCCCGGGATCGCTGGAACGGAGCCGAGTCGATCACTTCCGACAGGAGCACTGAGGGTTTGCCTCCCGCGGCCTTCAGCTTCCCTGCAATAAGATCGAGGGTGGCAGTGTCCGTGTGCTCCACCCCCCGCCCCAGCGCATAAGTCAGCAACTTTTCCGCCACGGTATGGAAAAACTCGGGAGATCTCCCCTGGACGAGCACTCGCTTTAGCTCAAGCACGTTCGTGAAGGATTCGCCTGTGATCAGGGTTCCTGAAGCATCCAATGCCTGCCCACGCTCCTGCTCACGCCACATGCCCATCGCGTTGAAGTTCTCCATCGCCAACCCCAGGGGATCCATCCGGTTGTGACACGAGGCGCACAACGGTTGCTCCCGGTGAAGCGTCAAGGTCTGCCGCAGGGAAAGCGGGCTGCCCGATCCACCCCGAGAAGACTCTTCCAAGGGTGGAATATCCGGAGGAGGAGGCGCAGGAGGTGTTCCAAGCAGGTTCTCCAGGACGAAAACACCCCTCTTTACGGGCGATGTCCGGGTGGGGTTTGAAGTGACTGCCAGAACCGAGCCCTGGGTCAACACCCCGCCACGCGGGGTGCCTTCCGGCAACTCCACCAGCCGCATCTCCCCACCTTTCACACCAAGATTGGTCAAACCATAGTGCCGCGCCAAAGCTTCGTTCAGGTAGGTGTAGTTGCTGTCGAGCACCTCAAGGAGGGACCGGTCCTCACGAAAAATCCTCTCGATGGTCTTCTCGGTCTCAAGCCTCATCGCCCTCCGAATCTCCCCGGTCAACTCCGCCCGCAGCGGCTGACGGAACCGCTGACCAAACACCGCCCGGATCTCATCCAGTTCCTTTTTCTCTTCCTCGTTCAAAGTTTCATAAACACGGTCGCGCAATTCACGAAACCTCCGACGACGCCTCTCTCCGTCGGGATCTGGAGGGGCTTCACGCTGCAAGACCTGCCGTGCATCCACAATCACCGTCTCGATGTCACGGGTCTGCAACCATTGGCCTGTGAAATTTCGAAAGAAGGCCTCCGACTTCCTGTCCCTCAACATCCGATCGGTCTGGCTGCGCAACTCACCCCTGAGCTTTCCCGACTCAGCGAGTTTCAAAAGCTCATCGTCTGGCATGGAGGACCAGAGGAAATAC
>VHDG01000966.1 GCA_016871475.1 Verrucomicrobiota bacterium | reverse complement strand
TGCCAGGGAAGCTCGCGGACTGCTCGGATCGCGATCCCGCCAACACCGAGCTCTACATTGTCGAGGGTGACTCTGCAGGCGGCTCCGCCAAGCAGGGACGCGACCGAAAATTCCAGGCGATCCTCCCGTTGCGCGGAAAGCTCATCAACGTGGAGAAGGCCCGCCTGGACAAGGTGCTACAGAACAACGAGATCAGAACCATGATCACCGCTGTGGGCACCGGGATCGGCGGGGGCGACACGGAGGGCTCCTTCAACATCGAGAAGCTCCGATATCACAAGATCATCATCATGACCGACGCGGACGTGGACGGCTCCCACATCCGCACGCTGCTGCTCACCTTCTTCTACCGGCAGATGCCGGAGCTGATCAAACGGAGCTTCATCTATATTGCTCAACCGCCCCTCTATCAGATCACACGAAAAAAGCGGGTGGAGTATGTGGACGACGATGCGCAGCTCAACCGAATCCTGATTCAACTGGGCACCGAGGAGGTCAAACTGAAGAACCTCTCGGACGGGCGGGAGCTGACCGCGAAACAGCTGGAGGAGATCCTGGCTTTGCTCGAGTCGCTGGACAAGTACTCGCGAGCCCTGAAGCGTCACGGTGGAGACTTTGCTGAATACCTGGAGCGGCGGAACCCCACGACCGGCGCCCTTCCCGAGCACATGGTAAAAATCCGCAACGGAAATGAGGAGACTGTGCACTACTTCGAAAGCGAGGAATCGCTTCGAAAGTTTGGAGAGGACAATCCCGACCTGCGGCTCTTCGGGGAGAGCGAAGGCGATACGGAGCGCATCGAGAAGGAACGCGGGGCCGTCTCACGCCGGGCCCGCCTGATTGAATTGCACGAGAGCAAGGCCGTTGGGGAGCTGTTGACCCAGCTCTCTCGCAAAGGGCTGGCCGTCGAGCATTATTCGGCCCAGGACAAGCCGCTCTTCGAGCTCGTGGAGGGGGAAGGTGAACGGGCGGTGGTGAAGCCACTGTTCTCCATCGCGGAAATCCTGGCAGGCGTGATCGAAGTCGGACGCCGGGGCATTCAGGTGAAACGTTTCAAGGGGCTGGGTGAAATGAACCCCAAGGAACTCTTCGAAACCACCATGAACCCTCAGAAACGCAAACTGCTTCTGATCGATCTGGCGGATGCCGTGGAGGCGGAGGAGATGTTCACGAAGCTCATGGGCGACGAGGTGGAGCCCCGCCGCCAGTTCATCGAGGATAACGCGCTGAACGTCCGTAACCTTGATGTTTGACCTGATTTCCCCCGCACTCACCCGATTTTATGCCTGACCCGCAAGACCCACAGGATCCAAACAATCCGCCCGCAACCCGTCCACCCTCCACATCCCTGTTCGCCCAAAACGAGAAGATCGCGAAGATCAATGTCGCCGACGAGATCAAGAACTCGTTCCTCGACTACTCGATGTCGGTGATCGTGTCGCGAGCCCTTCCCGATGTTCGCGATGGGCTCAAGCCATCGCAGCGCCGCATTCTTTACGCGATGCATGAGCTGTCATTGTTCCCCGGCCGCAAGCACATGAAGTGCGCCAAGATCTGCGGGGACACATCCGGCAACTACCATCCGCACG
>VHDG01000965.1 GCA_016871475.1 Verrucomicrobiota bacterium | reverse complement strand
GTTGCCTGCATTCTTTCCAGTGTCCTCCATCACCTGACCTTAGGAATGGTTCATATTGCTGGGTTCAGTGCGGCTGCGTTCTTGAGTTTCATCCTCGGAGTTGGTCTCTGTGCCTATGGCATTGTACCCGCTCCAGAGACGCAGAAGGAAACGGCCACAGACCAGAGGGAGTGACGTTGGCGAGTCACACCTGGCGAGGGGCGCATCTCACTTTTTTCGACTCGCGTCCGTCCCCCTCCCCTCGTAATCGTAATCGTAATCGTAATCGAGGACGCATGAACCGCCCTCTCGACCCTGAGAAGCTAGAAGGCTATCACACGTCCCTGAACTCGAGTTACTGACTGCACGATGGAGTCTTTGGCATCGCGGACCAAGCGCCGATTACGATTACGATTACGATTACGAGGGTGGTCGCACCGGGAAAATGTGAGATGCGCCCCCTGACGAGCGTGGTTCAAACCAGTTGATGACGGAAAGGGACGTTGACGATAATTTCTTCGCGTTCATGACAGCAACGGACGCAATTATCACCACCGCGCAAGCGAGCAAACCAACAACATGAGATCGATTGGTGTTCTCAAGAGCCATGAACATGCTCGTCGCGTCGTGGATACTCTCCGGGTTCAAGGCATCGTAGCCGAGGCAGAGGCGGGTGAAGGAGGGAGCTACACGGTCTGGGTGGTGGATGAGGACCAACTCGAAGCCGCTGCACGAACCCTGGAACGATTCTCGTCCAACCCGGATGCCGATGAGTTTGCTGGCAATGCATCGAAGGCTCGGGCCATCGAGACTGCGGAAAGAGCTGAAGCGGAAGCTGCAGGTCGCCGGGTCCGTAACCGGCGCGAAATCGTCCGAAACACCGGGTCCGTGCGTTTTGGAATCATCTCGTCGCTGCTTCTGTTAGGCATGGTCGCGGGCTTCTCCCTCACCCAAGGAGGCGACAATATTGAGGCTACCTCCAAAATGTTCATCGGGTTTGCCGAGGCGGTGACCGGGGAGAGGCTGCAGGAAATCCGTGCCGGGGAGTATTGGAGAGTGCTCAGTCCCGTCTTCCTCCACTTCGGATGGATTCATCTTTTTTGTAACGCCATGTGGGTCCTCTCCCTGGGGGCTTTGATCGAAGCCCGTCGAGGTCCGGCCTTTTTCCTCCCCTTTGTCTTCGTGGCCGCGGCGATTCCCAATCTTGCCGAGTACTTCATCACGGGAAACCCCTTCTTCGGCGGCATGTCCGGGGTGACCTTTGCCTTCACCGGTTATGCCTGGGTCAAGGGAAACAAGGATCCCGGAGCGGGCATCCACCTTGATCCCGCGACGTTCACCATGGTGACCATCTATTTCGTGCTCTGCTGGGCTGAAGAGTTTGGAATCACGGGAGGGTTGAGCGTGCTGGGCATCGGAGGCCGTGTGGCGAACATTGTTCACACCGCCGGGCTGGTCCTGGGTGCCGCCTGGGCATGGGCCGATTCGCGTAAATAGTCCCTCTAGTCCCCGAGAACTCAGCCGATTGCTCCTTCAGCAGGCGAAGATCCAGCTCCTTGCAGGCCGCATCGGTCAGCAGCTGGAACCTCGTCCGCTGGAACCACATGTCTG
>VHDG01000964.1 GCA_016871475.1 Verrucomicrobiota bacterium | reverse complement strand
CTTGCCGGACAGTTCCAGCGCCAGGGCGCCGGGCGGTTTGAAGCTCTGAATCAGTCGCGCGATCATTCTCGCAGGGTTCCTTTGCCCGCCGCCGCCGCCGCCCGCATCCGGGATGGAGTCGAGTGAATGCCATGAGTCCTGGATCTTCACCGCCGACTTTGAGCCTTTGACCAGGGCCTCCATGTCGTTCTCACCTCGGGTGATGACGATATGGCTCACCCCCCCCTTCTCCGTCGTGCCTTTAACGGGCGTCGAAGGTCGTCCACTGCTGCCGCCCGAGTCCATCCGTGTCGTCCAGGCATAGCCCGAAGCATCGTTCAGCTTCCCCGCAGCTTTCGCGATGTCGGCCTTCAGATCCGGGTCCGCTCCGAGCAGGCCGAACGCTGTCATCAATAAAGTGCAGGCGATCACAATCGTTTTCATAATAGTTCTTGGATTCTGAGGTTCGGGGCGGGCCAGGGCGCGCCACCAATGTTAGTTCGCGGATTTGATCTGAATGTTACGAAACGCCACAGGATCACTGTGCCCAGCCAGGCCGAAGAAGCCCGACTTGCGGTCTTTGCCCGGATGCGGGGAATTGGCCATGTACTCCGTAACGGGCCCTACATCGCCGTCCAGGATGACCGTCCCATTGAGTTCTACCTTGATCCTCGAGCCCTTCACGGTGACCTCCTGGAAGTTCCACTCACCAACCGGTCGTTGAAACCCGCGATGCGAAGCCAGGATGCCGTAGGCTGATCCGTGATACTGACGCGCATCCAGCTTGGAGTACTTGTCTGATGTATCGTCCAGGACCTGGAGCTCGCACATACCCACATAAGCGGTGTCTCCTGTGCCCGGATACCGGATGGCCAACCCGTTGTTGCCGCCGGGGGGAAGCTTGAATTCGCAGCGGACTGTGAAGTCGGAGTACTCCTTGTTGAAATAGATCGTCCCGCCTTTCCCTGGTTTGCAAACCACCGCCCCGTCCACGATCTCATAGTTGTCGAGCGGCCCCGCCCAGCCTTCGAGGTTCTTGCCGCCGAAAGCCTCGGTGAAGCCCTGGTTACCCTGTTGGGCGAGGATGGCGTTGGCATCCTTGCTGGAGAGCTCCCTGATAAAAATGTTTCGCCATCGGATCTCCCCGCCGTGGGTTTGCAATTGGATGGGACCCCGAGCAGGGATGGGGGTCTTGCGATCGTAGTAGTTCTCGAGCACTGCATGATCGACCACCAGCTTTGAGTTGAGCCAGATGCTGACCCGTGAGCCGGTCATCAGGATTCGAAACTGGTTCCATTCGCCGAAGGCCTTGTCCGCAAGCACCAGCGGGTCCTTGCCGGGTGCTCCAGGGCTGTTGTTCCACAATCCGCCGGAACCTTTGGCGCGACCCAGATTCTGGGGATCAGCCTCGGTGGTATCCCAAATCTGAACCTGAGGCACACCCCGGAGGTAGATCCCAGAGTCGGCCTTTGCGACAGTCTTGTACTCCAGAAGCAGTTCGAAGTCCCCATAATCCTTCTCGGTTGTTGCGTAGGCCCCATGACCATCGTTCACCAGCTCATCACCCTCAACGGTCCAGTGCGGCTTACCGGTCTTCGCATCCACTGCCATCATGGATCGGGTCCATCCG
>VHDG01000963.1 GCA_016871475.1 Verrucomicrobiota bacterium | reverse complement strand
CGCCCAATTTGGACGCCTCCCCCCTATGCATATTCAATAACGACCCCATGGGGCGCGTTGACTTTACCAACGGTTCTCGAGCATAGTCCGCCACACATGAATTGTGATATTTCGCACCTGCTGGAGCGATGGAACTATCGCCCGGGAGACGTGATGGTGAGGAAATTCACCGGCAAGGATGGACGCGTGAAGCTCCAACTGCGCGTGGATCTCGGCATCCTTCAGATGAATGTCGAGGGCAGGCCCGATGGGAAAAGACCCAATGGTCATGCGTCCTTCTTCGACTATCTCACCAACAAGCTCGAACAGCACATCGCCTCCTCGGGCACGGATGAAAGCTTCAAACTGGCACCCGAAGAGTGCGCCCGGCTGCATCTGGAAGCCATGCAGTTTCATCATCGCTACATTTGCCTGCTGCAACTTGAGGAGTACAACGCCGTGCAGCAGGACTGCCTTCGCAACCTGGGAGTGTTCGACTTTATAGAGCGCTACGCCGCCAACCCAGGATTGTCCTGGCCTCTGCAACAGTTCAGGCCCCAGTTGCTCATGATTCTCGCCCGAGCCCGAGCCACTCCCCTGCTGCGCAAGCGACGCGATGAGAAAGCCATCACGGAGATCGAGGCCGCAATCGATGCCCTCAACCAATTCTACGCAGCAGCAGAACGCCCGGATCTCAGGGATCAGAGCATCGAGGTCGAATCCCTCCAGAATTGGATAACCGATATCCGCAACTCGGGTCCGCTCCGCAAGCGCATGACCCGCAAGCAGTCTTTGGAAGTCCAGCTTTCCGAGGCTGTGAAGATGGAAGACTACGAGCGCGCGGCCCGCGTGCGGGACAAGATCAAGGGTCTGAAGTCGAAGGCCAAACCACAATAGCTCCCAGCTCATGACACTTCAGGAACGCGTCTCCCACGAGCTCAAGGCAGCCATGCTGGCAAAGGACGCAGCACGCCTCTCCACCCTGCGGTTGCTCAAGTCCGCCCTGGGCTACGTGATGATCGAAAAGAAGTCGGAGACGCTGCCTGATGCCGAAGTCTCCTCCATCATCCAGAAGGAGATCAAAAAGAGACGCGACTCGGTGGAGCAATACCAGGCGGCCGGACGAACGGAACAGGCAGCCGCTGAATCCGCCGAAATCCTGGTTCTCGAAGCCTTCCTGCCCAAACCTCTCTCCCCCGAGGAACTCGAGGCCCTCGTCAAAACTGTGATCCAGGAGACAGGCGCCACATCGAAAAAAGACATGGGCACCGTCGTCCGCACCGTTCAAACCCGGTCTGCAGGGCGAGCAGATGGAAAATCCATCAGCCTCCTGGTGGGTAAGCTTCTGCCCTAGACGAACAACGTCTGCTCCCGGCCCGGCCCGACAGATACGATGGACAGTCGCGCGCCTGTCAGTTCTGCAATGGCGTTGAGATAGGTCCGGGCCTTGCTGGGGAGATCTTTCCACTTCCGGCATTTGGTGGTGTCAGTCTTCCACCCCGGAAACTCCACATACACCGGCTGGCACTTCCCAAGAACTTCAGTGTCGGCGGGCAAATGATCGAACTTCTGGGAACCCATCCGATACGCCACGCACACCCGGACGACGTCCAAGGTGTCCAAACCGTCCAC
>VHDG01000962.1 GCA_016871475.1 Verrucomicrobiota bacterium | reverse complement strand
GCAGGGGGCGCGAGCTGGAGGCTCGCCGCACGCCCCCCGCTAGTTCTAGCTCGAGGCGCCGCCCCAAAATGGTCGAAAATCACCCACACAAGTACGCGAAGAGGCCATTTTGTTTGGTCAGCGTGTCCCAGACCGCTATGTTTCCTCCCCTGAATCCTCCGGCTGCAACCCACCGCCCATCATGAGAAACTGAAATCGACTGAACGACAGAAGGCAGCGTGCCAAGGCGGAACAGGGCGTCGCTCTGGCATTGCTGCCACAAGTAACGCCATTCCCAATCCCGCAAATCCTGCTGGCCGGTCTGGGGTTTGTATCGATTCAGAAACATTTTTGCGCGGCCCAAATTATTCAATTCAAGCGCCTGTTGAACCAGGTTCATATCGGCGGCATAAGACTGGTGCCGTGAAACGAGCTCCATCGCTTCAGCGTTTCTTCTCAGTTTGGCTTCATTGGCCTGAGCCTCAATGGCCCTCTGCGCGTTGACCTCGGCCCTTTCGCGTTCAAGGATTTCACCTGCCTGCGCCGCCTGGGCTTGTTGCTTGGCTCGAGTAGCCCGCACCGACTGCCAAGTGCTGATGATGGTTCCGAGCAACAAGGCCGCCGCGATCGCAGAAGCGGCGACAAATGCGACTTTATTCCTCCGGAACGCCTTCTGAAATCTGTACCCCGCACTCGGCGGCCTGGCGCTCACCGGCTCGTTTTCCAGATGCCGCTTCAGATCCGCTGCGAGACCATTGGCCGTCTCATATCTCCGCGCACGATCCTTCTCCAGGCACTTCATCACGATACAGTCCAGGTCCCCGCGCAGCAGCGTGCTCAAAGCCTCCAGATCCTCTCCACGATCCTTGGCCACCACCGTCTTCTGCTCGTTGCCCAGCGTGCTTAGCCGTGCCGACGGTCGCTCCGGCTCCTCCTCGGCAATCACCCGTTGCATCTCCCCATAACCCAGGCTCCTCAACCGCTTCTCCGGAAACGGCGTGCTCCCGGTCAGCAGCTCATACAACAGCACCCCCAGCGAATAAATGTCGCTCCGGGTGTCCACGTCCAAACTGGTCATCTCCGCCTGCTCAGGACTCATGTAGGCTGGCGTCCCGATCATCGTCGCGTAGTTCGTGAACAGCGTCCGTTCCGTCAGCCGCTGGTTGGTCGCCTTGGCGATCCCGAAATCGATCACCTTCGGCATCGGTTTCCCATGGAGCAATGTGACCAGAATGTTCGAAGGCTTCAAATCGCGGTGAATGATCCCCTTCTGATGCGCGCTCTGCACGGCCTGGCAGACCTGGATGAACAGCTCCAGACGTTCCCGCGGTGCGAGCTTCGATTTATCGCAAAACTCAACAAGCGGCACACCCTGGACCAATTCCATCACGAAGTAGGGCCGGCCACTCTCGGTGGTACCCCCATCCAGGACCCGGGCAATGTTCGGATGATCCATCATCGCCAGCGCCTGTCGCTCCGCCTCAAATCGGGCTACCACCTGTTTGCTGTCCATGCCCAGCTTAATGATCTTCTGCGCCACCCGACGGCGGACCGGTTCTTCCTGTTCGGCCATGTACACCACGCCCATGCCGCCTTCACCAATCTGCTGAAGCAATTTGTACCGGCCAATCTTCGTGCCGGG
>VHDG01000961.1 GCA_016871475.1 Verrucomicrobiota bacterium | reverse complement strand
AGATGCCTCAGAAAAGGCTGGCTTCAAACAGGACTCGAGGCCTGCGCAAATCAGTGTTGCGCCGGAGCAGACGGCCGTCGAAGCTTCCTCCGCGACAACCATGACCCGGCATTCCACCGACTCCAGCGCAGCGTTTCCCTCGGTTTGGAGCCGCTGGGTCCAATTGTTGAGATCGCCGGTCGATGCGGCTTCGCTCGCCTTGTTTCGGATCGGCCTCGGGATCGTCATGGCCCTGGAGGCGCTTGACCTGTGTCTTCCCTATCCTCAGGCCATCAGCATGGGGGGCTCTCCTCTCGAGACCTACTTCACCGGCGGCGATATTCGGTTCCACTTTCCGTACGAAGGCTTCGAGTGGCTCCCACTTCTGCCCAAGACGTGGATCCATGTCGTGACGGGACTGCTGGGTGTCTCATCGCTGTTGATGGCAGCGGGATGGAAGCACCGGTGGACTTCTGGCACGGCATGTCTTTGCTGGATCTACCTATGGACCGTGGAATCGACGCGCTCCTATTGGCAAAGCCACTATTACATGGAGGCGCTGGCCCTCTTTTTGATTGTCTGGACCCCGGCGAGCGCCGTGATGAGCGTCGATGCCTGGCGCGCGCGCAGGAATTCGAAACCTTCCTCAAACCTTGTTCCCTTCTGGCCGGTGTTGCTGCTCCGTGGGCAGCTGGTGATCGCCTACTTCTATGCGGGTGTCGCGAAGATTAACCTGGATTGGCTGTTGGGTGCGGTCCCTGTGAGGTGGTTTTTGACCGAGCCGCACGTCACTGCGCCTTATGCGAAGTGGATGCCGCAATCCGCGTTCACGATGTTTGAGTCGTTCGTTCACTCCGTTCCATTCGCCTACTTTCTCAGCTACACCGGTCTGGTTTTCGATCTGTTGATTGGTTTTCTTTTCCTGTTTCGGCGAAGTCGTTATCTGGCGATGGCGCTGATGGCCCTGTTTCATCTCACTAATCACTTTCTGATCTTCGAGAACATCGGCCGGTTCCCACTCGCTGGCCTGGCCACGGCGACGATTTTTCTGAACACAGACTGGCCGAGGCGTTTTTGGCGATGGGTATGCCATCCACGCTTCTCCCGACCTGACTGGGGTTGGTTTTGGAGCGGATTCATCGCCTTGCCGGTGGTGGGAGGACTTCTGGTTTGGAAGGCGGAGCGGACTTCTCTGGGGACGCAGGGCCCACCCGGCTCATCTCTTCTGACCATCGCTCGATGGACTCCCATGGTCGTGGTGGGCTGGCTGGCGTGGCAGGCTATCATTCCGCTGCGACACTACTTCATCGCAGGTGATGCAAGGTTCACTTACGAAGGACTGAGTTTCTCCTGGCGGCTGAAGACAGACACGGGGCGGGGCAAGGTGATTGAGATGCAGATCAAGGATGAGCAGATCATCCCGGCTTCGGGTCCGAACGCAGGGCGGGTCCAATGGGAGCAGTGGAAGGAGGCTCCGGTCATCTATCGCAAGGTGAAGCCGGAAGAGCTGGCCTGGGACAGCCTCCCCGAGCTGATCATCGTCGCCGAGCCGCTCGTCGGGGACAGGATTTTCTACAATCAGGCGGCCAGAGGCGCTGCCACCACGGAGCTTGAGGCGCGACGGCGGGTGCAACGCTGGTGGAAT
>VHDG01000960.1 GCA_016871475.1 Verrucomicrobiota bacterium | reverse complement strand
TTGTGGTCCACGACATGATGAAGCCCCTGCTCGAGGGCAAGCCGTCGTCCAGCCTCCGAGCCTGCGCTACCAATCACCCTGAACCCATGAGCCCGGGCGAACTGCGTCGCAGCAAGCCCCACTGCCCCGCTGGCGCCATGGATGAACACCGTCTCTCCTGCGCGACCCTGACCGCGATGGAACAAAGCCCGATGGGCGGTGGCATAGGGAACGTGCAAGGCGGCTCCGGCTTCGAACGAACACGAGGCTGGCAACGCGAAAACGCGGGCGGCAGGAACCGCAGCGAGTTCCGCGTAGGTGCATGGAAGCGCCGTGCCCAAATAGACCCGGTCTCCAACGCGGCAGGTCGTGACCCCTGCCCCCACCTGATCGACCACTCCTGCTCCATCCAGTCCGGGCGTGTAGGGAAGCTTGAGGGCTGGATTCATTCCAGCACGCCAGTAGGTATCCACAGGATTAACTCCGATGGCCTGGAGACGAACGCGCACCTGACCCGGACCAACCTCAGGATCGATCGTCTCCACATACCTCATCACCTCGGGCGCTCCAAACTGATCAACTCGTATGGCTTTCACAAGAATTCGACGCCTTGTTTTCCTGATTCGCCTCGCGAGGTCAATGCAGATCCAGAGGGGTAAGAAGGAAGTCCTATTTGACTGGGAGCGCTGGCGTCCCCGCCGGCATTAGGCCATGCGCAACTCAGAGGCCGGCGGGACGCCAGCGCTCCCAGTGCCGCTCCGCATCGGTATTGGTCATCAACCTGGGAATTGCTGGCAGAGGGATTCCTCATATCGACAAGGCCGGAGACACGGTCGATGAGAGACTCAGCCAGGCAATCAGTTATTGGCTTTCGAAGAGCAGCCGAACCCCGTCCAAGAGCTTGAGGCTCTGATGCCCGAACAGCAGCCTTGCGGATCCTCATGAAAATCAAGCTCTTGACTAGAAGTGTTGCGAGGCCGATATACGGGTAGGTTTTATGATTTGCTGCAACTGCAAAGAGAAAGAGGCCAAAGTGCATCTCACCCAGATCACGGGTGATAAGATGCAGAAAGTGGATCTGTGTGAAGAATGCGCGAAGAAGAAGGGCGTAAACGAGCCCACTGCCTTCGCGCTGGCGGATCTGCTCTGCGGGCTCGGTGCTGCCAACGACATGGAACAGGCCAGTGGCGAGGCGAAGTGTCCGCAATGCGGGTTCACGCATGCCGATTTCAAGAAAGCCGGACGCCTGGGATGCGCGGAATGTTACAGCACCTTCTCCGAAGGACTGGAGAGCCTGCTGGAGAGCATGCACAAGGGCACCCGACACGTGGGCAAGGTCCCATATAGTCTTCAGCAATCTCGCGAGCTATCTGAGAAACTCAAGACGCTGCAGGGGCGATTGGACAAGGCAATCGCAGAGGAAGATTTCGAGAACGCAGCGCAGTTGCGAGATGAGATCAAGGCTGCACGTGCCAAACTCCAGGAGCTTTCTTCTGTCTAACCTATGCCCGCGACCAACCTTCACGAGTTTCTGATCCCTTCCGACCAGGCAGCCCGCCTCAGCGGCCCGAACAGCCGCATTGTGATGTCCAGCCGGGTGCGTCTGGCTCGAAACCTCAAAGGGTTTGCCTTTCCGGGTTGGGCCAAGAA
>VHDG01000959.1 GCA_016871475.1 Verrucomicrobiota bacterium | reverse complement strand
TCAGCGCGCTGTCTGACAAACCCGAGGATCTTCAGGGAGATGACCGGAAGCACACAGGGCATGATGTTCAGGATCAATCCACCGAGGAATGCGAACATCAGATAGTAGCCCAGCCCGCGGCTTGTCGTGGAAAGGGCCGGAGGAGACGCCGGCGAGATAACAGAAACTCCAATGCCTCCCGTCTCACCCGAACGGCCTCCCTCGGTGAGGGTCACCTCAACCTCCTTCGCCATCGAGTTCCTGACGCCTGCTGCGCGGGCGACCACCACTCCGCGGATGGCGAGCGGCCACTCCCCTTCCAGACGATCGATCTCACCCAACCAGGTCACTTTGCCCCCACTGGCGACCGGAGCATTGGTCGGACCCCGAACGGAGAAGCGATCGCTCTCGTAGGGAAAAAAATCCGAGCTGTCGGATCCCGAAGGCATCGACCAGGAGATCTGCACCCTTCGGCTCGAGTTCGTTCCTCCAGGCGAGATCCACTGGCCATCCACACTGACGTCGAGAGGCGCAGGTTGTGTCCTGGGAACACTCGGCTCCGCCTTGTCAGCGCCTGCCGAATCGACCGTGATCACGCCGCCCACGGAACCCGACTGAGGAACACAAAGGGTGTCGCTGCATTCCAACCATTTCAGCTTTGCCTGAACCAGCTGCGCCCCAGTCGCCGCCGAAGCGTCGATCTGAAGGGGCACCTCAAGAACGACCTCGCCCTCGAGCCCATAGGTCAGCAATCCGCCTGTGACGATCTTGTGTGGCAGCGGCCAACGAATCTCGCCGGCACGAATTCCGGTTGGGAGGATCCATTCGATGGAGATCGGCGCCCCTGATTCCCCGGGGTTCCGCCAGTAGGCATGCCATCCCGGGGCCATCGCCAGTCCGACCTGAACGATCGACTGCCCCCCGGGCCGCACTGCCTCTGCAGGAATCTTCAAGCTGGCCCGGGTCTTGGTCGAGGGGATGGCGGCCGACCCGGCATTGAAGGAGGCAAGCAGCAGAGCTGCGCAGAGCATCCACACGCGGGGATTGAGTTCGAGGGATTGAAGAGGAGCGAGACTGGATGAGTTGTGTCGCATGCGAGGTGGAGATCTCAAATTCGCTCAGTTGAGAGGCGAAAGGCCTCGTGAAAGTCAGCCATCGCCAGTATTAGACGCCTCAAGGGCGGATTTATTGCATCAAGCCGGAGATAAACTTGAAAAGCAAACGCCGAGGCAGCGGTTAACACCGCCTCGGCGCTTGCGAGAAAACAGTCAACGGGATCAGGCCTGGGGCTTGGCGGCCAGTTCCTCGCGCTCGCGAACAAGGGTGGCACCTTTGCCGACACGCTTGCGCAGATAGGTCAGCTTGCCACGTCGAACCTGGCCCTTGCGCTCCACCTCGATCTTGTCGATGCGGGGAGAGTTCACTGGAAACACGCGCTCCACCCCTTCGCCATAACTGATACGGCGGACTGTGAAGGTGGCATTCAAGCCGTGACCGCGGCGTCCCATCACCACACCGGTGAACACCTGGATACGCTCCTTGTCACCTTCCACAACCTTTGTATGAACCCGCACGGTGTCACCCACGCGGAACTCGGTCATGTCTTTGCGAACTTGCTCGCCTTCAATTTTGTCCAATATCGCTTGATTCA
>VHDG01000958.1 GCA_016871475.1 Verrucomicrobiota bacterium | reverse complement strand
GTCCACAGTTCGCAAGGTGACGGAAACCGGAATATCCACGTCGCCTGTTCGGATTATCCTCAGAAGTGCGAAAGGCTCTCCCTCGTCCACAGGCGGGGAAGCGGCTGATCGGAACTCGACGACAGCGAGGGGAGCAGGGAGAGATTGGGCGGTCGCGGCGAATTGCGTCAGTTCTCCACCAGAGGCGGTTGTGGTGTCGGACAAGATGGGGGGTACCTTCGCGATCGGCGTGCGATTTCTGTCTGGCTGCTCCGAGCTTGCGCCGATCAGAACAACGCCTAGTCCAACCAAAAGAAGGGTTCTCATAACGTGAAGAAATCAGGTTGTTAGAGATCTGTTAGGTTGCTTTGCGCAATGCGCTGATGGTCATGGCAGTCAATGGAAAGAGTGGAGAATCTCATGCGAAGGAAACATGCTTGGTTGTCCACTCTTGAGCAGCTCAAGCGCCGGCAGGCGCCTGTTCCAGAAACGTAACTTCCAAATCACTACGCCGCTTTGGATCCATGGATCAGACCATGCGAGCAAATTGGCTTTCCCCCCCACGTTGCAAAGAACATTCGCTGCCGTTGCTTACGTTCGCCCAGGAAGACACACCCTCAAGGGTGGACAACGAGCCGCCCGTCCGACAACCAAGCGACTCATGAAAGGCGTGCGCCCAGGTTCGTTGCCCATCCCTTTAGGGTGCTCGGGCTCTGCCCGCTTGGGTGCTGGAGGTCGGACCGTGTGAGGTCAAGGGTTGTGTCTGCTCCTTGATCCACGGATAGGAGCGGTGAAACCGGGGATGACGGTAGAGTAGGAGCGGGGGGTGACCCCGCCCCTACTCTACCGGTTTGCAAAATTTGCCCTAAGCGTTACGCGTGGTTTTGGGGCACTCAGGGGAAAGGCCCGGTGCAGAATGCATCTCGGTTGCTAAGCGTCAGGAGCCTTCCAACGTCGTCTCACAAACAAGGCTGCTCTTGTGTGTGAGTAGATTCTCGATTCAAACGGGCCACTCGCCATGATCAAGAAATCACCAGCAATTTCTGAGGAGCTACGTTAGCCTCGCGGCATGCCGGATTGGTTTTATCGAACTGTCAGCCAGCCGCTGCTCTTTGCCTTGCCGGCAAACCCTTCTCGTCGCTTCGTGATGGCTTTCATGGGCTCGCTGGGGAATCTGCCCGGCGGCGCGGGTCGGGCTATCATCGATTTCATGGGCACATGGCGCCGCGGCCAGGTTTGAGACAACGGTTCGGGGCGATGGAGGTTGCAGGCCCGGTCGGCGCCTCCTGCTGGTTCGATGGCGAGGGCCGTGCACTCGGTGCGTGGAGCCGTTTCGGCTTCGGCCTGATCGAACTGGGACCCACTTGGACCAATGCCGCCGACTCCAGCACCAGCTTCAGCCGGAACGACCTTGCCCGAACCCTCGAGATAACACCCGGCCAGCAATGGGTGGCAACCGATACACTCCGGTCTCTGACGAAGTCCGCCTCGCGAGGAAGAGTTCAACTCATGGCCCGGCTTCGACCTCCCACAAGTGCCTCGCCATCCGTACTCGCCACCCAAACAGCAGCCACCCTGGCGGAGTTGGGTGGTTCGTTTGCCGCCGTCTCGCTTGATCTTGCTGATGCTGCAGACGACTGCTCACAGGATGAA
>VHDG01000957.1 GCA_016871475.1 Verrucomicrobiota bacterium | reverse complement strand
TGGTTTCCGCAGAAAAACGCAACTTCCTGTTTGACACATCCTTTGCCAACCACTAGATTTAAGCCTGTCTAAGCATGCGGCCATATTTCTTCTGGCTGCGGCGAAGAGGCTCCTCATTTCCTCATTCTTTTTTCTATTTCAGGAGGTGACGCATGGTCACCAGGTCGAAGAAGCGAGGTTTCACCCTCGTCGAGCTGTTGGTGGTAATTGCCATCATCGGCGTGCTCGTCGCGCTACTTTTGCCGGCGATTCAGGCGGCTCGCGAAGCGGCTCGCCGCAACTCGTGCCAGAACAAGCTGAAGCAGTTGGGCATCGCGTTCCAAAACCACCACGACGCCCAGAAGAACTTCCCCCTGGCGACGTTCACCAACCCCTCGGCGAACGGCACGTTCCCGGGCGGTGCCGTTGGTCCGACGCAAACTCCATTTCTGTGGAATGCTGCTGTCGGTCAAAGCACATCGATCGTCAGCAACAGCAATCAGACTCAGGCCGGCTATAGCTGGATGGTCCGCTTGCTGCCGTTCATCGAACAGAGTCCGGCTTATAACAACATGAGCCAGATCTCGAACAAGTTTTCCTTCCCTGCCATGCTCATCACCGGCGGCTATGCCGATCCGAACGGTGGCGCTGCCAGCGGTATTGGCCTCCGCTACAACAGCGGCGGTCCTGCCACCGCCACCTGGTGGCGGCACTATGCCTGCCTCGATTTGGACG
Organism: Verrucomicrobiota bacterium; assembly: GCA_016871475.1. GTDB lineage: Bacteria > Verrucomicrobiota > Verrucomicrobiia > Limisphaerales > UBA11320 > UBA11320. Next base: position 922 of record VHDG01000957.1, on the reverse strand, counting down.
AAATTCGCTGCCCCAGCTTTGCAGGTGACGCCGTCTCCTCGTGGGACGGCACGGGCCAAGGATACGGTGCGTGGAAGTCCGATAACATGCCCGAAAAGGGCTCGTGGAATCCCCAGCCGGAAGCGTGGGGCGTCGTCGTAACTAACTACAAGGCGATGTGCGCCACGCACATGGCTTGCATGTTGAATCCGAACGTCGGTGGCTTTGGCGCCGAGTCGGGTGGATTCTTCCGCCAAGAGTTGCCCAATGGCGCCATTGTTCCTCCGCGCAACAGCTCGTCGAAGGGGAACGGCATCCGTTCGATCACGGACGGCACCTCGAAGACGATCCTGCTGGCTGAGTCGAAGGAGCAAAAGGCCTCGTCATGGTACGATGGTTCCACGGCCTGGGTCGTCGCGATTCCACCCGGAACCCGCACCCTTGCTCAGATGACCGACTCCACCGGTGCCAATAACCGTCCGGCCCAGCCAGTCAAACCGACGACTGTCAGCGCCACGGGGCAACCGCCGTTCTGGACGTTCGTCCAAGATCCGGCCAACGCTCCCGTCTCGGGTCTGAACTATGGCCCGCGAACCGATCCCCAGAAGGTGTTTGCCCGTAACTACCTGGTTGGGATGCCTAGCGCCCAATCATCGGCAGACTGGGGTCCGAGCAGCGATCACTCGGGCGGCGTCGTCCTGCACTGCTGGGCCGACTCGCACGTCTCCGGTCTCAACGAGGACATCGACCCGCAGCTCTACGTTCACCTGGTCACCCGGGCAGGACGTGAGCCGGCGACCGATCCGAACCAGGATGGCTAATAGCCCCCTGGGCCTCGTGTTTGGTTAGTTCTAAACTGGGCTGCTCCGGAGAATCTCTCCGGAGCAGCCTTTTTTTATGGTCCCAACCTGAGCTTTTGAACCATGACCGCTGAATATCCCAT
>VHDG01000956.1 GCA_016871475.1 Verrucomicrobiota bacterium | reverse complement strand
CCCGTGCTGCTCCCTGAAAGTGAACTCGCCCGAGCGCCCGGCGCAAAGCCCAGCAGCTTCCAGGTCGTCATCAAGAGCCCCAAGTCCTACCCTCTGATGAAGCCCGAGAACCTCGCGTACGTGCAGATTGATTGGGTGGGCAGCTTCACCGCAGCCGCTGGTGCCGCCATCTACTCCGGAGGCTCATGGCCATCAGCCTACAACGGCCACTACTTCACCACCGAACCCACCATCAATGTTGTCCACCATGAGGAGGTGAAGCCCACCGCTCTCGGCTACTCAGGCCAGAAACTTCGAACCGAAGAGTTCATCGGATCCCGTGACCTCTGGTTCCGGCCGATCGAGACCCGCATCGGGCCCGACGGTGCGCTGTATGTGCTGGATTTCTACAACCAGGCCGTCATTCACAACGACACCCGTGGCCCAACCCACAACAACGTCAACGCGGCTGTGCGACCGGATCGGGATCACTACTTCGGCCGCATCTGGAAGGTGGACCACAAGGAAGCCAAACCTCTGCCTGCAGCCAAGTTGAACGGCGCATCCAAGAAGGATTTGATGGCAGCCCTCGGGCACCCGAATCGTGCGGTCCAGATGTCAGCTCACAGGTTGCTCGCCGAACAGGGAGCCGCAGAACTACCACGCCTCGCCGCTGACCCCAACGCCTCCACGGCAGCCCGCATTCATGCCCTGTGGCTTTCTGACAAGGCAGGTGCGTTGAATACGGAGACCCTGGCAAACGCGCTGGGAAGTGCAGACCCCGCATTGCAGAAGACTGCGGCTCGCATCGCCGCACGCCCAAACTCATCCCGCTCCAGCTCCGCCTCCCTCGAGCAGGCACTCTTGAAATCCGCGAAGACCGGAACAGGCGCGGCAAGGCTCGAAGCCCTCGTGGCTCTCTCCCACCTGCCCCCTTCTGAGAAGATTGCCTCGGAGATCGTCGCGATCTACCCGGACTTGAAAGATCCCTGGCTTGAATCAGCTGCGAGGACCGTGGCGGTGCAGGACGCAAACGCTGCCATCAAGGCAGCATTGGCGTCCCCAAGATCCTCGGAACTGGCCGGCCTCGCTGAAGCACTGGCGACCCATGCAGCATCGGGTGAGGCCACCGCTTCAGGGCGCTTGCTCGAAACTCTTGCCGGCGCTCCAGCCGGTGCAGCCGTCAAGAAAGCTGCCCTCGAAGGACTGTTGCGCGGGACCAAACGGGATGCCACAGCCCCCTGGTCCGCAAGCATCAAGAGCGCGTTTCAAACGCTTCTCTCAAGCCCCGACGCGAGCGTGCAAACCGCCGCGCTTCCCCTCGCCGCAAGATGGGATGCCCGGGGCGAACTCGGAGCCCAGGCAGCTCAGGCAGCTCAAAACCTCCTCGCCAACCTGAAGAAACCCAACCTGGACGAACCCACCCGGCGTCAGCTCATCACCAGCCTCGCCGGCGTGCAGAAACTCGATGCGAACATTCTGCCGTCGATTGGTTCCATCATTGGTTCGTCTGATTCCGTTTCACTTCAGGAACATGCTCTTCGAGTCCTGGGAGATCTCGGAGGAGCAGATGCCAGCAAGGCTCTGGCTGACGCTTTTCCACGAACGCCTCCGTCACTCCGGGAGAATGCCCTCGGCCAGCTCCTGAAACGACCCGAG
>VHDG01000955.1 GCA_016871475.1 Verrucomicrobiota bacterium | reverse complement strand
CGCTCACCTTGATCCCCGTTTTGTGCTCACTCTTCCTGCGCGGACTGATCCAGGAAAAGGAAAGCTGGCTTGTGAGGATCACCAAGCGGATCTACTCGCCGCTGCTGGCGTTGGGACTCCGGCACAAGCTGGTTGTCCTCCTGCCTGTGATCGGCCTGCTGACGGGTTCAGTCGTGGTCTTTAACCGGCTTGGGGCCGAGTTCATCCCTGAGCTCGATGAGGGCGACGGGATTCTGCAGCTCGTGAAGGCGCAGAGCTGCGGGCTTCAAGCTGCGATCGGTATCCAGGTGCGATCCGAAACGATCCTGATGTCTGCGTTTCCTGAGATTCGGCATGTGTTTTCCCGGATGGGCTCTGCTGAAATCGCCACCGATCCCATGGACCCCGGAGACTCGGACACTTACATCATGCTCAAGCCTTCGGAGGAATGGCGCAGGAAGGACGGACGTCGGATCACTAAACAAGAGCTCATGGAGTTGATGCAGCTGGAGCTGGCAAGGAATGCCCCGGGACAGGCGATTCTGATCAACCAGCCGATTGAGATGCGCTTCGACGAGATCATGGCGGGCGCGCGTGCGGAGCTTTCCTTGAAGATCTTTGGGGATGAGCATTCGGAACTGGACCGACTTGCGGAAGCGGCGAGGGAGATCCTTCGAGGGATTCCAGGGGCTGCGGATGTGGAGTTCGACAAGATTGGGGGAACTCCGCAGATGCAGATAACTCCGGACCCGATGGCGATGGCACGACACGGACTGCATCCTGAGGAGGTGAATCGTGCGGTCGAGGCTGCATTGGCGGGGGCGCATGCCGGTTATCTGCCGGAGGGAAACCGGCAGTACCCGATTACGGTGCGATTGGCCGAGGAATCACGGTCGAACCCCGATGTGATACGAAGGCTGCCGGTATCCACGGATTCGGGGGGGTGTTGACGTTGGGACAGGTGGTCACCATCTCGAACCTCACCCAGATTGGAACCATTCAACGGGAGAACGCCCAGCGTCGCGCCGCCATTCTGATCAATGTCAGGGGCCGGGATACCGCAGGCTTTGTGGAACAGGCGGAGGCAGAGCTTCGTTCGAAACTGAAAATGCCTGAAGGCTACTGGCGTGAGTTTGGCGGACAGTACCAGAACCTGGTCGCAGCGAGGGAACGCCTCATGTTTGTGGTGCCGCTGACACTCGGCATGATTTTCTTTCTGATCTGGCTGAGCTTCGGAAGTGCGAGTCAGGCGGCCCTGATCTTCCTGTCTGTGCCCCTTGCTGCCACGGGTGGGGTGCTGGCTCTCTGGCTTCGTGGGATGCCATTCACGATCAGCGCCGCGGTGGGATTCATCGCCCTGTCGGGGATCGCAGTGCTCAACGGCATCATGCTCATCAGTTTCATGAACCAGCTGCGGGAGCAGGGAGCTTCATTGCGACAAGCTGTGATCGATGGGACATTGACGCGCTTGCGGCCCAAGCTGATGACCGCGTTGGTGGCCAGTTTCGGCTTTGTACCCATGGCACTTTCATCGAGCGCCGGGGCTGAGGTGCAGCGGCCTCTGGCCACGGTGGTGATCGGTGGAATCGTGACCTCGACTTTTCTCACACTCGTTGTGTTGCCTGTGCTCTACGAGTGGACCGAAAACCGTCGCAGAGCAGCCTCTGAC
>VHDG01000954.1 GCA_016871475.1 Verrucomicrobiota bacterium | reverse complement strand
TTCTCGAGAAAGCAGCGACACGAATCCCAACCCTGGCAGGGCTCAAGTTTTCGAACCCGGACCTGGTCACATATCAAAAATGCTTGAGAGCAGAGGGCGGTCGCTTCGATTGCCCATGGGGGATCGATGAAGCCATCCTGGGAGCCCTCGCGATGGGAGCGCGGGGTGGAGTCGGGAGCACCTACAATTTCGCGGCACCCATTTACCACAAACTCCTGGCCGCTTTTCGGGCCGGAGACTGGGAAACCGCGCGCAGGCAACAGTTTCGAAGCGTGCAACTGGTGGACGAGCTGGCGGCGCGTGGCTTTATGGCTTCGGCCAAAGCTCTGATGGGCTTTCTGGGTGTGGATCCGGGCCCCCCGCGCCTTCCGCACACCGCGCTCACGCCTGAAGCAATCAACACGCTGCGACAGGAACTCGAGGCTTTCGGATTCTTCGAGTAACACCCTGCGGGCAGTTTTTTCCGGAACAAGTCATCAGGTGTTTTTTGCCGCGCCCGTCACCGGCATTTGTTTCCACACCTTCGCACATCCACCCCCCGAAGTTGCTGCTCGCATACACCTCGTCGTTAAATACTTGCGACGCCTGACAACGAAAGCCCCGCCTTTCCCCCACGAAAGCGAGTTTTTCTGGCCTCCCACCTGCTGACCATCGCCGGAAAGACCGTTAGACCCATTGACCGAAGTATGGAGTGGCATTGCCTTGGGTATGGGTGATGCCCTCTGGAAGCCCGGTCGAAGAGGGTTTCGGACTCTATGAGATATGGACAATCAACAGAGCGCCGAAGAGCTGGGACAGCGCAGGATGCCATGCTGGCAGTCGAAGATCACCGACCGGACTGTCTGGTTAAAACTGATGTGGGTTTGTGTTTGTGTGTTGGCATGCTCGTCAACGACCTCCCACGGCGGGGAGCTCGTCATCAACAAGATCCTGGCCAACAGTTCGGTGGCTGTGCTGCCTGAAAGAATCGCTCCCGTTGACTGGGCTGAGCTGAGGAATCGTTCCGATCAGGAGTTGGACATCTCCGGGATGGGACTCAGTGATCGGTTGGATCTTCCTGATCGATGGGTTTTCCCGCCCGGAAGCATCGTCCGAGCCCGCGAAGCGATCATCGTCATTTTCACGGATTCAATCCCGCCTTCGACATCTCCCGTGCCCTACATGAATACTGGATTCGGCCTAAGCGCCGGCGGTGATGTCCTCTTACTTTCATCGGTGTCTGGTGGGCTCTGGACCACTGAGGACAGTGTGGGTTTCGGATTCCAGGCTCAGGATTGGCCCATCGGAAGGGTCCCTGACGGCACGGGCTCCTGGCAACTCGTGGCATTCGCTCCCAAGGAGCTCAATCGAGCAGTCGCCCTGGGGTATCCTTCCGCCCTGCGGATCAACGAATGGATGGCCGATCCGTCAAGCGGTGACGACTGGTTTGAACTCTGCAATCTCGCGGCTGCCCCCCTGGCGGTCGGAGGACTTTATCTCTCGGATGACCGCAAACTGCCCACAAGGCATCGCATCCCAGACCTCTCGTTCATAGGAACAGGGGAATACGGGTTCGCACTGTTTGTAGCAGACGGTGACGTTTCCAAAGGCGCGCGGCACGTCAATTTCAAACTTGGGAAGAGAGGATCACCCATCCTGCTCACTGCGGCGGATGG
>VHDG01000953.1 GCA_016871475.1 Verrucomicrobiota bacterium | reverse complement strand
CCTCGAAAATCACATTGCCGGCACCAATGCCATGCACCCGGCCGCTCGGCAGGAACAGGGCATCGCCAGTCTTGGTCTGAAGTTTATGAAAGCAGCCATCCACATCGCCGCTCCTCAAGGCTTCCTCGAATTTCTCCCGGGTCACACCCCGCTTCAGGCCTGCGTACAGGGAGGCATCCGGGCTCGCATCCACGACGTACCAGATTTCGCTTTTGGGCTCGCCTCCGAGCTGTGCGGCGGCCGATGCGGGGGGGTGGACCTGAAGGGACAGCCGGTCGGTGGCGTCGAGGATCTTCACCAACAGCGGAAACCGAGCCTGCGGCGGCATCGCCCGTCCCAGCAGCTCCATACTGTGGTTCTCCATGAGCCACCGCAGGTCCCGCCCCGCAAGGGGTCCATTGACGATCACGCTCTGATCCCCGGGGCGGTCGCTGATCTCCCATGATTCGCCAATGGGGCGGCCTGGCGGGATGGGTTTTCCGTATAATCGTTCGAGGCTGCGTCCACCCCAGACTCTCTCCTTGAGGATGGGTTGGAATTGAAATGGATAGAGCACGTGCTGGGGTTCGGGTCGGTGTTGCGGCAATGTTCGCCTAGGCAGTCGTGGCCGCGGTCTCGGGCTCCGAGAACCTTCCGTGCGAGCGGAACTTGGAGTATCGCGACTGCCGCCGTGCCTCGACAGTCATGCTCTGAACCTCCCCCAGCGCCTGCACAACGGCTTCCTTCAGCGCAGCCGATGCAGCAGCAGCATCGGTGTGCGCGCCTCCCAGCGGCTCCGCCACAATTCCGTCCACGAGCTTCAGCTCCAGCAAGTCGCGTCCTGTGATCTTCAAAGCCTCGGCCGCCTTCGGTGTCGCAGAGCGCTCTTTCCACAAGATCGCAGCGCAACCTTCGGGGCTGATCACCGAGTAATAGGCATTTTCGAGGATCAGAACCCGATCCGCCACGCCGATGCCCAGAGCTCCTCCGGACCCTCCTTCACCGATGACCACCGCGATGATGGGGGATTCGATCAACATCATCTCACGCAGATTCACCGCGATGGCCTCTGCAATGTGCCGTTCTTCTGCGCCGATGCCAGGATAGGCCCCGGCCGTGTCGATGAGACACACGATGGGAAGCGCAAACTTATCGGCCATTTTCATGAGTCGAAGCGCTTTGCGATAACCTTCCGGGTGAGCGGAGCCGAAGTTGCGCCGGATGTTCTCCTTGGTGTCACGGCCTTTCTGGGTGCCGATGACCATGACCTTCTGATCGTTCAGCTTTGCAAAACCTCCGACCACTGCCTGGTCATCCGCATAGAGGCGATCGCCATGGAGCTCCTGGAAACCGGTAAAAACACTCGCAATGTAGTCGAGGGCGTAGGGACGTTTGGGGTGCCGGGCCAGCTGGACCCGCTGCCAGGGGGAAAGATTGGAATAAATCTGACGTCGCGTCTCAGCGATCTTGGACTGGATCTGCTGAATCTCCTCCTCGAAGCTGATACCGAGGGAGTGCTGTTCGGGGTGCTTCTGCAGCTCATCAAGCTTTTGCTGCAGCTCGAAGATCGGTTTCTCGAAATCCAGGACGTGTTTCATGAGGAGCCGACCATAGATCCGAGCTTCACCGGGTGCAATAGCTCACAGAGCGGTCAGGGAGCAGCAGATCTGCAAGTTCGCAGCGAAAAATCC
>VHDG01000952.1 GCA_016871475.1 Verrucomicrobiota bacterium | reverse complement strand
AGATGCGCAACAGCTTGGATGAGCACGGTTTGAGGAGAACCGAAGCGTATCCGCGAGGTGATACGGTGAGGTTCGACGAAAGCCGTGCTCGCCAAGATCTTGCGTCAGATCGATGCCGGGCCATTCCCGTTTCCAGGTTTAGGTTCGGAGAAAGCTTGAAGGGTTTGGAGGCTGGGTGCGTATTACCCAGTGCAATGAAAATCGCAACACTCTCCAAGCTCGGGTCAACAAACCTTGGTGCTCGGAAAACTTGAGGAGGTTCGCTGACGCGGCCTCACAACATGGGGGCCAGCCGATCGAGTCCGTCCCTCGAGAGATCAGGGCTGCGCGGGATCAGCTTTCAGAGCCTCATGAGGAATCGGCTTCAGCTCACCGACGGTTTCGATATGCCGGATGCGTTTGGCGAAAAACAACTGCCGGAAGTGCAGCCAGACTTCGGTGCGGGCATTGATCCAATGGCCATCAGGTCGTCTCTGCCGGTCCAGATCCAGCTTCATTTCACGCAGCGCCCCCAGCACTCCGCCCAGGCCGATCTTCACCGTGCGCTCGAGTCCGACATCGACTTTCACGATCTCTTCGTCCGCCTCATCCACCCAGATTTTTCCGCCCACTCCCGCCATCACCTGCTCCTCTATCGATGAGGGCTTCAGCTCCTTTCGAGGTTCGATCCCGACGATCAGGGCCGGGCGGCCGGATAGAGTCTCCTGACCCAGATGGGTGAATTTGAAGCGTTGAATGGTTTCATCCTTCAACTGCGCGAGAACCGAGTCACCACCCCCTCTTCGATCCGCTGCGATCGGATCCTGGCGCGATCTCGACACGGCCTCGGCAGGGGTCTCGGGCTTGGCGGCGGGAGCGGTGCCATTGACGGAGTTCAGGCGTGATCGGAGCCGTCCGTTTTGCCAGACCGCCTTGTAAACCCGTTCCTCCCGGGAGCTTTCTTCCTTGCTCGAGTTGTAATGGATCGTGGTCTTGGTTCGGGTGAACTCGAACGTGGGTGGAGCTTTACGAGCGGCTCTGGCGCGCTTGAGAACTCGTTGCATCAGTTCGTCAGCCGATGATTCCGTCGCGTTCCGGGCAGCGGCCTGCCCATGCAGATCCGGCCTGCCCATGCAGTGCCCCGAAACCAGCATGATCGCAAACGGCATGAGGAGCCGTTGTGTCCAGGTCCTGGACAGAAGCTCGTAAATCATGGGGCACATCAGACTCCAGCGGATTATTGGAATCAAGTACTGCCTCAAGATGCCGATGGACAGATGGAGGAGAGAGTGTGCTCAGCTCCAGAAGTATTGACGTATGAAAACTTCGCAGTTTGTTTCCTTCCTTCGCTCGCTGATCGTCGCCAGTTCGCTCGTGGTCGCATTGCAGCAGGCCCCGGCAGCCACCCCACGCGGAGCCCAGGTCCAATCCGTTTCCGGAGGGGCTACCTACACCATTCCAGGCCAGCCGCCCGTAAGCATTCAGCCCGGGGCCATTATCCCCGAGGGAGCCACGATCAACACCCCGCCCGGTGCAACTGTTGACCTCTTTCTGGGGCGCGGTGCGGGTGTGGTTCGTGTGACGCAGGACAGCAGCGTGCGAATCGACTCGCTCGAGGCCACTGAAACAGGTTCCGAGACAATCACCCGCACCCTCCTCACGCTCGAACGAGGTGAAGTGCTCGGCCGGGTGA
>VHDG01000951.1 GCA_016871475.1 Verrucomicrobiota bacterium | reverse complement strand
AGCGGCACGGATGAACCCTTCGTGAAACAGGAGGCCGCGCTGCTCGGGGTGTCGGAGTTCTTCGGCCCTCAAATCTACGGCGCCAAGGACGATTACAAAACCTTCAGCAAGGCCATGATCATCGAGAAAATTCTCAGAGAGAACTCCATCCAGGGAAGCCAGCTGCTCGCTTTCGGCGATGGTTATGTCGAGATCGAGAACACCAAGAATGTCGGCGGCCTCGCAATCGCCGTAGCCAGTGACGAGGCCCGCAACGGCGCAGGTCAAGTCGACCCGTGGAAGCGTCAACGTCTCCTGGGGGTCGGGGCCGACGCGGTCATCCCCGATTACCGCGATGCCGGGGCCCTGCTCTCAACCATCTTCCAGCGTTGATCATGCCGAGCACACCAACCCCCGTCGATTGGCAGAAGATACGGGTCTTTCCGCTTTCATCGCGCAAGAGCATGAGCGCGATCGAGGAGATATGGGTGAACCCGGACTCCCCTGCCCCCTCCGTCACCCCCTTTAACGCGAGCCTGCTGGAGCGGGCAGCCTCACGCATCCGTCACGCCAGGGACCAGGGGCGATCGGTGATGCTCATGTACGGGGCACACCTGATCAAGAATGGCGCCGCAAGCCTCGTGAAGGAGCTGATGGAAGGCGGCTGGATCACTCACCTGGCGACCAACGGCGCAGGCTCGATTCATGATTGGGAGTTCGCGTTCCAGAACTGGTCCACGGAGAGCGTGGAACAAAACGTGGCCACGGGCACATTCGGAACCTGGGACGAGACAGGCCGCTTCATCCACATCGCTCTGATGGCCGGAGCTCTCGACGGACTGGGCTACGGTCGTTCGCTCGGACGCTTCATCGCCGAGGATGGAACCACCCTGCCGACGTGCGAAGACCTGGAGAATGCTCTTCGCAAGGAGCCGGCGCATCCGCTGAGTCCGGCCAGGGCGGATCTCCTGATTTCGATGCGACAGAACAAGTTTTCGGGCGGACGTCTGGCGGTCCAGCATCCATGGAAGCGCACATCGCTCTTTGCCACAGCCCACACGCTGTCCATTCCGATGACGGTCCATCCAGGCATCGGCTACGACATCATCACCAATCATCCGATCTTCAACGGCGGCGTGTTGGGTCGGGCAGCTGGCATTGACTTCCGTCTCTTCACAACGGCGGTTGAAGGGTTGGACGAGGGCGTGGTGTTGTCGGTGGGGTCCGCCATCATGGCGCCCCAGGTCTTCGAGAAGAGCCTCAGCTGCGTGAACAACATCCGCCTTCAGGAGGGCCGCTCCATTGTCAAAGGCCACGAGATTTTCGTGGTGGATCTGCAGGATGGCGGCAATTGGGACTGGACCAAGGGTGAGCCCCCCAAGGAAAGCCCGGCCTACTATCTGCGATTCTGCAAAAGTTTCTCCCGCATGGGTGGAAGCATGCATTATGCGCAATGTGACAACGTGGCCTTTCTCCACCAACTGCTCCACAAACTCCAAACAGTGTGAAAAAGGATCGGTTCCAAGAAATCACACGTCGCTATTCAAGCCTCCGGGTGGCGCTTGTGGGAGACTTCAGCCTGGATCGTTACCTCGAGATCGATCCCGAAAAACCGGAGACATCCATCGAGACAGGCCTGCCCGTCCACAACGTGATCCGCGTTCGAGGCCAACCCGGTTCGTCGGGAACCATCCTG
>VHDG01000950.1 GCA_016871475.1 Verrucomicrobiota bacterium | reverse complement strand
CGCCCCTGGGAGGATCCTCATGACCAAGGGCCACCTTCGTAATGCGAATGAGAATCGTCAGGCAGAGGGCTTCAGGCAGAACCCTGAGACGTTTCATCCCGCTTTGAAGAATCCGTTCGGCAAGGACAACCGCGATACGGAGATGGTTTGCCTGCGCTTCGAACATTCCAATCGACGTGAGATCGGAATGTTCAACTGGTTTCCGGTCCACGGGGTGTCGTTCTCAAAGGCGAATACTTTGTTGACGGGCGACAACAAGGGTTACGCAGCGCAGATGTTCGAGAAAGCCAAGGGCGCGCAGTTTCCAGGGCACAGTGGGCATGCGTCGTCATCCGGCTTTGTGGCAGGCTTCGCCAACTCGAATCCCGGCGACCTCACCGCAAACCTCAGAAACCTCGAGCCCGGATGGCCGGCGAATGGTGAGAATGACGAGCAACGCGCGGTTACGATCGGACGCAGGCAACTCGACAAAGCGATGGAGCTCTTCAGTCTGCCTTCGAGTTCCCAGACGCGCGTGTTCGGCGCAGTGGATCATCGGCACATGTACGTGGCCATGACTTCGGTGGTGGTGAATCCACCCAAGCTCTATCGCCTACAATGTGCCGGGTGTCGGATTTGGCAGGCATCGGGTCGATCCACCCTGGGCCACGTTCGTAGGAGCCCTTGGAGCCGACTTCGCCCGGGGAACCTTGGATGGGGAGGCCATGTCCGAGGAACTCATCGACCTCTTTCGGAAGGTCAACAACATCATCCCTGACCCAGCAACCGATTTCTTCGAGATCCGACATGCCCCCAAGGAAGTGTTGTTGACGACGGGTACACCTGCTACGGAGGGGATGACCTGGACGCCGCAGGTGCTGCCGATCTCGATCTTGCGCATTGGCAATCTTGCCATCCTCTCCGTCCCGGCCGAGTTTACCGGGATGGCGGGGGCGCGTTTGAAAAAGTCTGTGGAAGAGGTGCTGGGTCCAGATGTGCATCTGGTTCTGGCAGGGCTCGCCAACGATTACTCGGGCTACGTGACCACCTTCGAGGAGTACATCCATGAGACGGGTTTGCAAAATGGTGTGCCCAACCAGAGCTACGAAGCTGCTTCCACCCAGTTTGGTGGGTTCACCCTCGCTGCCTATCAGACAAAGTTCAAGGAACTGGCCCAGTCGCTCGTGAGCGGGGCGGCCCCTTCTTCTGCCTCGATGCCTCGGACCCGCGAGCCGCTGGCCGTGCTGCTCAGGGCATTGGATCCCATCCTCGATACCCCGCCTTTGCCTGAAGCCCGGCCTGCCGTCTTCAAGGGCAAGGCCGGGTGTCCGGAGGGTCAGTTCTGGGACGTGGGAACGGGTTTTTGTTGGAGCTGTCCTGCGGGTTACAATCGAACGGTGTTCACCGTGGAGGGCTTAACGGCCTGTGAGAAACCTGCGACATCAGAGTTTTCCGCTGCCACGAAACACGCTCAGCCGGGGTGCGGTGTGGGGCAGTTCTTCGACATCGGCACCGGCTACTGTTGGAGCTGTCCTGCAGGGTACAATCGAACCATCTTCGCGGTCACCGCAGCGAACGCCTGTGAAAAGCCAGCGCGCACGGTCTTTGCAAACGCGACCCGGCAGGGCCAGGCCGGCTGTGGTACAGGTCAGTTTTTCGATATCGGGACGGGCTACTGCTGGAGCTGTCCGGACGGT
>VHDG01000949.1 GCA_016871475.1 Verrucomicrobiota bacterium | reverse complement strand
GCCATTTGCACAAACTTCGGGCAGGGATAAATCTCCTTGCAGTCCTTTCGCAACCCAGCCGTGTTGAGTTCGTAAGCAATCCCCCCCTTCTTCATCGCAAGAATCAGCTTCTCGAATAGAGGAGAACAATCCCGGCCAGGCACGAAGCAGAACTTTTTCGGCAGGTCGGCATGCCCGATGATCTCGAACAATCCCGACTCGGCAGCCTGCGTCAGCCGATCAAAGTACGCAGACCATACATCCCATGGATCCCGCTTCTTCCACTCAGAAATCTTGGTGGGGTTGTCAATGTCCCAGGCATCTGAGATGTAATGCACCGAGCCGATGAAGTAGTCCCAAGGATGACGCTTCGCCAAACCACGGATCCACTCCTCGTGTCCCGGCAGATAGTCCACTTCAAGACCGATCCGGATCTTTAGCTGGGGAAACTCGCGCCGGGCGGTCTCAACAGACGCGATGTAGGCATCGAAGTCCCGGTCGTAGAGATGCCAGTTGTCAAAATCATCTTTGAGCATAGGCCCGTGCTCGGAGAAACCGATCTCGTCGAGTCCTCGCGCGACAGCTGTGGCAGCAAGCTCGATGGGTTCGCCCTTTGCATGATGGCAGAGTGGCGTATGCATGTGGTAATCAGCAGGCAATTGCATGGCGTGGCTCAGTGTGAAGAACTCCGAACCGTTCAGCGAGCGCATTCTTCGCCACTCCAGTGAAGGGATTGGAATTCTTGAGCATTTTTTCAGGCGGTAATTTTTTCCTCCCTGAGGATATTTTTTTCGAAATTACTATTGATCTGAAGCGGTGAGCGGACATTTATAGGCGTGTCGTACCGCCGTTCGTTTAGGGTTGGCAGAGGGGTCTTGCTCGCGGTGGGGTTCGAGCGGCGCGGAATAGTTGGCCTCATCGCCCTTCTGAGCGTCTTGGTGAAGGCGTAAACGACCTCATCACTGAGCCAATAGAGAAATCTATTGGCTCTCCTTTTTTTGCCCCCCAACTCCAGACGATTCAGCCCAGCACTCACCATGGCCAAACCGGCTCGCTCCCGGGAAGCTGGCTAGACAGTTTCCAGGATCCCGGTGGAGTCTCCGAAAGAATCAAGACGCTGCACCCCCATGTTGCGCGCCATCCGAAGGAGCAGGTTCGTCATCGGCACACCACCGCTCTTCACATGACGTCCGGGCGTCAGTTTCCCTCCTCCTCCCCCAGCCAAGACCAACGGCAGGTTGCTATGGGTATGTCGATTGCCATCGGAGTTCCCGCTGCCATAGAGAATCATCGAGTTGTCGAGCAAGCTCCTGCCGTCAATGTCCTTCGTGGACTTCAGCTTCTCCAAAAACGCCGCGAGTTGCTGCACATACCAGCGATCAATGTCCATCAGCTTCTGGATCTTCTCTTCGCTGTTAAAATGATGCGACAAGTCGTGATGGCCTTCCGATACTCCAGCTTCCGGCAAGGAACGATTGTCCCCATCGTGCCCCAGCAGGACTGTCGAGACACGCGTGGAATCCGTCTGAAAAGCCAGCACCAGCATGTCCAACATCAGCTGCGTGTATTGGGAACGCTCCTGTGGAATTCCCGAAGGAGCATCCACCCCAGGGTCTGTTCCCAACCCCAACCGCTCCGCTTTCTCAATGGTCTTCTCGATCTGACGAATCCCGGTCAGGTACTGATCCAGCTTGTCGCG
>VHDG01000948.1 GCA_016871475.1 Verrucomicrobiota bacterium | reverse complement strand
TTTTTCCATGTGCGACCCCGATCGTTGCTGTAGGCGATCCGCTGGTCCTGGAGCGGCTTGCCCGTGTGGTGTCCCGTATAGATCGCGATCAACGGAGGTTTTCCATCGCGCCCCAGTGCGCTGGTGTTGTTCCAATCAACAACCGCACTGCCGGAGAAAATCATGATTCCGTCCTCCTCAATCAACGCCACCGGCAGATGCTCCCAATGAACCAGGTCGCGGCTCACTGCATGGCCCCAGCTCATGTGGCCCCATTTGTTGCCAAACGGATTGTACTGATAAAAGAGGTGATATTCCCCCTGGTAATAAACCATCCCGTTCGGGTCGTTCATCCAGTTCACGGACGGCGTGAAATGAAACTGAGGCCGCCAGAGCTCCTCATACGAGGAGGCGATGTTCGCAGGGGCTGACCCGGCGCGCAGTGGATGTCCTCCCAGGCAAACCAGGAGAAGAATCACCCAGGACCATCGCAGGTCCAAAGTCGGATCGCGTAATGACATGGCGTAGAGTTACCCATCAGAAACATCGGGATCCAGCTCTCTTATCCCCGATCACGATGAACCTCACGCGTGTGCCTCGAGCCATGTCAGGCCCACTCCGACGTCCACTTCGATCGAGGTGGCAATCGGCAGGGCTTGCTTCATTTCACTCACCACCACCGTTCGAACCTCCTCCTCCTCGCCCGGGTGCAGGTCAAAAAGAAGCTCGTCATGGATCTGCAGAATCATCCGGCTTCGGAATCGTCGCAGCTCGAACTCCCTGTCGATCCGGATCATCGCCAGCTTGATCATGTCCGCCGCCGTTCCCTGAACGGGCATGTTGATCGCATTCCTCTCGGCGGCTCCACGGACCGCAGCGTTGCCCGAACGCACGTCGGGCAGTATCCGCCTCCTTCCCAGCAAGGTCTCCACGTATCCCTTCTCCCGTGCGAATTCGAGGGTGCGATCGATATAGCCCCTGATGCCCGGGAATCGTTTGAAGTACTGATCGATGATGGCCGAAGCCTCTCCCCTGGGGATGCCGAGCCGCTGAGCCAGTCCGAACGCGGAGATCCCGTAGGCAATTCCGAAGTTCACCATCTTCGCGCGCCGACGCATCTCCGGCGTCACCTGGGCTGCATCCGTGCCAAAGATTCCGGCAGCCGTTGCTGCATGGATGTCCACCCCGCTCGCGAAAGCGGCCAGCATGGTGGGGTCTTGACTGAGGGCTGCAATGATCCGGAGTTCGATCTGGGAGTAGTCCGCCGAGAGGAGCCGGCAACCTTCCTTCCTTGGCACGAAGGCCCTACGGATCTCCTGACCCAGTTCTGTGCGGATCGGAATGTTTTGCAGGTTTGGATCGTGAGAGCTCAGCCGGCCTGTCACGGCCAGGACCTGCTGATACGTGGTATGAATGCGGCCTGTCTGTTTCGCAATCATGCCTGGCAGGCTGTCGGCGTAGGTGTTCTTCAGCTTGGCAGCCGTCCGATAATCCAGGATGCAGCGTACAATCTCATGATGGGGTGCAAGTTCCTGTAGAACCTCCTCATTCGTGGCGTACTGGCCTGTTCGAGTTTTTCGTGGCTTGTCGGACAGCTTCAGACGATCGAAGAGCACCTCCCCCAGCTGTTTGGGAGAGTTGAGATTGAAATCACCCGCCGCGAGCTCCCGGATTCGCGTCTCCTGTTTCTCCATATGCCGGCTGAGC
>VHDG01000947.1 GCA_016871475.1 Verrucomicrobiota bacterium | reverse complement strand
ATCCTATTGGGAGGGAACCTTCGGCAAGACGATTCTCGCAACTTTCCCTGGAGTGGCGGTTTCGTACTGGTCGCTGGCAGTGTTTGAAACCGTACTGTTCTGCACGGCTGCGATCACGCTGATTCGGGGTGAGTTTCTCGGAAAGCGTCCTGCCATTGCCCTTACCTGGACCTTGACGGGCGGTCTCTACGCGTTCATTGC
Source organism: Verrucomicrobiota bacterium (assembly GCA_016871475.1). Taxonomy (GTDB): domain Bacteria; phylum Verrucomicrobiota; class Verrucomicrobiia; order Limisphaerales; family UBA11320; genus UBA11320. The sequence continues at coordinate 1,488 of VHDG01000947.1, read as the reverse complement.
CCTGGGTTTTGGTCAGTGGCTCACGAAGGAATACACAGGAGCCTTCAACCTCTTCATGTACTTCTGTGGTACGCTGATCACGCTGAACTTCGTTCAAAGCAACTCTAGGCAGGATCAAGCAAATGGCCGCTGGCCTGCTGGATCGTTCCGGCTCAAGCTGCCCTGCTGCCTCGGGAGTTCATACAGCCTGCCTGGACTTGATGGATAATGGCCTGGGCGATGCCCTGCAAAGGCCATACCTGATCCACGACTCCGGCCTGGATCGCAGCTGCGGGCATCCCAAACACCACACAGGACTGCTCATCCTGCGCGATGTTGTAACCGCCGTTGTCCTTGATTTGCTTCATGCCGAGAGTTCCGTCCCTGCCCATCCCGGTGAGGATGATTCCGAGAGCATGGGAGCCTGCGATCTCCGCAGCGGTGCGAAAAGTGACGTCCGCCGCAGGACGTTGATGGTGCTCGTGCGGGGCCTGGGTGAGTCGCACCACGTAGGCGTGTTTTTCCCAACGGATCTCCATGTGGAAACCACCCGGTGCAACCAAGGCCAGACCCGGACGCAGCACATCTCCGTCGCAGGCTTCACGCACTTCGACGGCGCTGCCGGCATTCAGGCGGGCAGCAAAAGCTTTCGAGAACGTGCTGGGAATGTGCTGAATGATGGCTATGGGCGGCATGGCAGCCGGCAGTGCCGCCAGCACCTCTCGAATGGCCTCCGTGCCTCCAGTCGATGCGCCGATCAGGACAATCTGTCGCGGATGGAACGTGGTCCCTGCCAGGGATGGCTTCTCCACAGTCGGAGGGTGTGCCGGGGATGTCACCCCAGCGGTCTTCGCCACAACGGGCGGTTCAGGAACCGCCGGTCGCACAGCACTGGCGCCCTGACGCATCTTGCTCCGCTCGCGAGCCCGCTGGATGATCTGAAATGTTTTCCCGAGCTCTCCCGAATACGTGGCCGAGCAGGCTTCAGGTTGGGTGGGTGCCTCGATTGCATCGATGGCGCCTTGCCGGATCAGCTCGATGGCGTTCCTCGATCCGACTCCCATACCCAGGCCGATGACCAGAACAGTCGTATCCGGCAGGCGGGTGAGTTTACGTACGACCATGGCTGTGTCCGTGAAGCTCGGGCCAGCTTCAAGGATGATGAAGTTTGCGTTGATGCCGTGCATGGGATCCGAGGCGCTGATCGGATCCTCGCCTGAGCCGACGAGCACGCAGCCCGATGTGCCCTGCACGATTTCACAGAGACGTTCCCTCAACCAAGGGGTGGTGGAGGCCACGTAAACCGAGAGTCTTGACGCCATCGAGGTCAAGGACTGCGAAAGGCTCTTCGGTGGATCAGGGCCTTGGGCGTGCTTGCCCGTCATGGTGCTAGGGAGGAATTGGGTGTGGACGTGGCGCTACGAAGCTGGTGGAAAGCCGCCCGTGCTTCGCGAAGCTCAGCCAGACTGAGAGATTCCACGACGGTCTCCACCGCATTGCCTGCGATCG
>VHDG01000946.1 GCA_016871475.1 Verrucomicrobiota bacterium | reverse complement strand
CGAGCACGCGACGTGCGAGCGCATCCAGCGCATCAAAATTCCATTGGTCCGGCCCGAGCCAGACGGGCGTGCCGAACCCCGGTCCGAGATTCGTCGAGAATGAAAACACGTCCGTGCCCGCTTCAGTGAATTGCCTGAAGAACCGCGTCTCCGGAACATACGTCTCGAACACCGGCTTGGTGTAAGGCTGGCCATAGAGGAAGAACTGCGGCTGGCCCCGATGCCGCCGCACCCCTGTCCGCGGGCCGGGCGCCTTGGGACGCGACGCAGCAAACGCGCCGACCACCGGCAGTGAAGCCAATGCGGAGCCGGCCCCGGCGGAGGCGAGAAAACGGCGGCGGTTCATTCTGTCATGGCTCATGCGTCGAGTCTTCGTGCTGTGGTGCTTGGCGCGCGGCAGCCGTCGTCGAGCGACAGCGGGACGTCAGAGTCGTGATGTTTCATCGGCTCAGTGGACAGGAGTGCGGGTGTAATACATTGTAGGCCGCATGATTAAGACCATCACGAAGGTCGGCAACTGCCAGGGTCTCATCTTCGACGCCGCGCTGCTCCAGCTCGCCCGGCTCAAGGTCGGCGACCAGGTCAACGTGGAGGTCCATCCCGGCGGCACCATCACCATCGTGCCGGTTGAGCGCGAAAGCATCGACGAGAAGTCCGCCGCCAAGGATGCCAAACGGCTCATCAAGAAGAACAGCGAGCTTTTCCGGCGGCTTTCATGAAGGGCCCGCGCAAGCACCCAAGCCTCGAGGCGGTTCTGGCGATTCACACCGAGGTGTTGGAAGCTCATGGAGGTGGCTTCAGCCTGCGCCTCCGGGAATTCTCGAATCCGCAGCCGCCGCCCTTCAGCGTGGCTGCCGGCGTACGCAAATCGAGGCCACCCTTGATCTTCGCCTCATCCTGGCCATGACAAGCGAGGCACTTCTCATGAAACAGCGGCGCGACGCGGCGCACGAACAGCGACTCGGCATCGCTCCCGGCGCAAAAGCGGGTCAGCGGAAGCAGCAGCGTCAAAGCGCTGACCCAGGAAAATCGAACCTGGTGCGTCATGTCGTGTTCCATTCCTGCAGCTTCTTATCAGTCGTGTCCAGCGCGGTCATCGACTGCCCAGCGGCAGGGAAGCCAGCGCGAACCCAGCAACCACGAACTACGAACCACGACCACGACCCGCGAACCAAGAACCAAGAACCAAGAACCACTCTCAACCACTTCCACGCCGAATTCATCAGTGGCACCGATCTGGATGCCAATGTGACGAATGTCAGACTGACGGGCTTGAAAGCCGCAGCCGCTCCTCGGCCTCGCGGCTTGTCTTTTCAAAGAGGGCAGCATTGCCCGGCTGTTGCAGATCCTCCTCGTGGGTCGGGATCATCTGCTTCATGCTCGCGCGTCCGTCCGCGCTTGAGAGCAGATGTGGAAGGCAGCTCTTGATGACCTCGAGCGCTATGTTCACCGAGACCGAGGCTCCGGGTGATGCACCGAGCAGCGCGGCGATGGACCGGTCCGATGATGAGAACACCTCTGTGCCAAAATACACCACACCTCGATCCTGCCTCTTGATGGTCTGCACGCGGATCCCCGCCTGCACCAGACGCCAATGCTCCACACGGGCGCCCGGGTAAAACTCGCGCAAGGCCGTCATGCGTTTCTCCATGCTTTGCAGGCCCTGGGTGACAAGATACTGAACGAGTGAACGATTGCGCACGG
>VHDG01000945.1 GCA_016871475.1 Verrucomicrobiota bacterium | reverse complement strand
GTTCCTTGTGCGCCCAAGGAGAGGCTGTCGGTGACCTGAGGGGATCCAACCGAGTTGGGCGGGAAGTTGGCCGGGTTCACAGCCCCCGGCGCCAGCTTCGCAGCCGTGATGCTCCCGTCGGGAACATTCCCCGCCATCATTGCATAACCCACCGACACGATCCGTTGATCGGGGCTCAGCAACTGGAAATTCGCGCCCTCCCGGAACCAGACCCGGAGCCTGACATCGTTGTTGGTGAATACAGTGGGGGGGATCGGGGACATCGGTGTGTCACCCAGGAGCGTCATGATAAGACCTTCGGAGACAGGCAGCGTGACGCCGACAGCCGGTTCCGTGTTTCCTGCGGATCCATCGTTCTTCCAGAGCAAGGTTGGCCCCGCGCCTCGAACCAGGGCGAACTTGAACTCTCCATTGCCGTTCACAGCAACGCTGTCAGAGACGATGCGTCCCTGATAGCTGATCATCGATGGGACCTGCCCTGAGGTGTGAAGGGGTGAAAGCGTCAGGAGCCAGGCAAGCGCGGCGAGGGCAGCTGTTCGGGGGAGGGGGGTCTGTCTGATTTTCATAGTGGGTTTGCGTACGATGGTTTCCAGGATCGATCTGTTCACGAGTGAGGGCACGCGGTTCGATGGAACACTCTTACGCGTTCGCTCACACACGAGATCGGAATCTTTTGGGGACGGCGAAAATAATGCACCAAATCCCTGGGCGAGGCAAGCTTCGGGCACGAGTGGACACCAATTCGAGAGCGGGTTCACCCGAACCCGCCCTCCTAAACCTTTCGTTGGCCATCCTGGACAACAAAACATGAGCCCGAATTCCGTGTCAGTGACGAGGGAACTATGCGTGCCACGCCCAGGTTGGAGATTTGGTGCGGCTGCTGAGCGGCTGACCTTCGTCGGAAGCCTTGTCGAAGGCTGACGGATCTGCCATCAACAAAGTGTCCGACAAAAGAACGGCGGGTTTCGCTATGAAACATCCAGCCAGCACACAGCCGGCATTTCTGGCTGCGCTGAATCGACTTGGCTCTGCCCGCCGCCCCATGGTTTCTTCAAGTCCGATTGAAGCGTCCTCCAAACTCGCCAGCTGCCCCGTCGGGCGTTCGCAGTCCGCGCGGCTTGAGACCCGGAAAGTCCGGGATCAAGTGGGCTGGAGTGCTGGCGTTGGTGACGGCGTTGGTGGTGGGAGGGGTCTGGCTTCGTGATTCCTACTCACCGGTGATGCCCGTGCCTGAGCTGGATTCCTCAAAGCTGTCCCCGAAAGCTGCCGAGGCGCTGGCGGCGCGGGTGGCAGAGGTACGCGCGCATCCTCGATCAGGCGGAGCCTGGGGACGGCTGGGTATGCTGCTCGATGCCTACGACCATGATCTTGAGGCTCTGCAATGCTTCGCTGAAGCGGAACGTCGGGATCCCAGCAACCCGCGATGGCCCTACTTTCAGAGCTGGCTATTGCAAGGTCAGGACGATGAGGGCTCGGTTGAGAAGCTGCGGCAGACGGTCCGTTTGTGTGGGAACCAACCGGAGATGCCCAGGTATCGACTCGCCAGCGTGCTGGCCGAGCGAGGGCAATGGCCGGCAGCGTTGCGCGAGGTGGAGGCGTTGCTGACAGCCAACTCCCGGTTCTCTCCGGCACAGCTTCTTCGAGCACTCGGTGAACAGGCGCATGGGCGATTCCGTGAAGCCATCCAACACGCTCAGCCTGCCAC
>VHDG01000944.1 GCA_016871475.1 Verrucomicrobiota bacterium | reverse complement strand
GGGAGATCCGGGCACTCCAAAACCGTGGTTCCAGACGAACTATCCCGGCAACTCCGCCTACATCCATGCGGTGGAGCACATCGCGTTCGGGCCGGATGGATTCCTCTATGCCGGAAATGGGGCGCGCACGGACGCAGGGCTGACCACCCAGGACACCTACTGGTATGCAGGAGGCGAGACTCCCATCACCGCTTGCATCTGGCGCATCGACCCAAAATCTGAATCCCCGGCGCTGGAGGTCTACGCGCAAGGCATCCGCAATGCCTATGGCTTCTGTTGGAATGATCGGGACGAAATGTTCGCGACCGAGAACGGCCCCGATACGGATGCGCCCGAGGAGCTCAATCACATCGAACGCGGGAGGCATTACGGGTTTCCGTACCAGTTCGCGAATTGGACGCGCAAGGCCTATTCGAAGACCCCTGATCCACCTCCCGGGTTGAAACTCACGCTGCCGGTGGCCAACCTCGGCCCGGATGGAGGGTTCGCGGGAGAGCCGCTCTATTCCTTCGATCCACACTCAGGCCCCGGCGGAATCGTCTTTCTCGGCAATGACTTTCCCGAGGGCTATCGCGGCACATTCCTGATGACCCGTTTTGGAAATTTCATCCGCAGTCCGAAGGACAATGTGGGCTTCGACGTGCTTCAGGCGAAACTCCGGCGGAACGACGCCGGAACCTACGAGGCAAACATCCATCAGCTCCTTTCCCCTCTGGGACGTCCCATCGACCTCCATCTCAGCGGGCGCGGCAAGGTGTATATCTGCGAATACTCCAGGGCCACGAACAGTTCGACCTCCTACGCTCCCTCCGGACGGGTCCTGGAACTCAGCGTCAAACCCAGGTGAAACATCTCCTCATGACACTCATCCTGCGAAACCTGCTCATCGTTCTGCTGGCGTCAGGTATCCCGCCTTTGATCCATGCCGCGGACACGTCGAAGCCTGCCGTCGAAGAATCCAAGTTCCCCTGCCCTCCGAACGAGGTTGCGCGCTACACCGCGCATCGCGTTGACGAACCCATCCGCATCGATGGCCGCCTGGAGGAGGGGGCCTGGCAGCAGTCGCCCCGGTCACCGCGCTTCGTTGACATCCTCAGCGGCGGACGGACGGTGCACGACACGCGTGCCATGGTTGTGTGGGACGCGACAAATCTCTATGTGGGTTTCCGGATCGAGGAACCGCTGGTCCGGGCCAGATACACGAACTACAACGACCCCATCTACTACGACAACGACGTCGAGGTCTTCATCGCGGCCGACGATGCCTATTACGAATTTGAGATCAACGCATTGAACACGTGCTACGAGGTGTTCTTCATCTGGAACGAAGCCTATGAGCGGGGCGGATTCTCGAAGGCCCCGGAGTTTGCGCGTTCGAAGCTGCAGCCCTTTAATGGCGTGGGATTCAAGAATCACCCCCGGGGAGGACGGCTTGGGAACTTCAACTGGCCTTTTCCCGGCAAGCAGACTGCGGTGCACATCGATGGAACCATCAATGATGACAAGGATCGCGACCGGGGATGGACGGTGGAGCTGGCCTTCCCGTGGAAGGGCATGGAGTGGCTCGCGAAAGCGGGAGGCCGTTCATTGCCGCCGCGCGATGGAGATGTCTGGCGCATGGACTTCTCACGTTTCAACACCTACAAGGAGGCATCCCCCGCCAAAGACTCCGGCGGCTGGGTCTGGACGCGCCACGGCGTCTGGGA
>VHDG01000943.1 GCA_016871475.1 Verrucomicrobiota bacterium | reverse complement strand
TTGAAACGGTTTAAGACTCCCCAGCTGCTCGATCTTTGTGCCAAGGCTGGCGATTTGTTCCTGAACGGGACGCTGCCATTGGGGGATCAGGGTCACCAGCAATCGCCCCAGGATTACATTGCAACCTTGAGCGCCACGAGCGGACTCCCGCACGTCATGGTCCGCCGCAACATGACCAAGATCCACCACGCTCTCGCCGAGATGAAATCGGTGTTGAACGGGCTGACTCGGGGGCTCGATCTTGGAATCATCGACCAGGGGTTCGGAGTGGCCAACGGATCGCCCTGCAGCTTTTACCCCACGGCCAAGGCGTTGGGTCTGGTCATGCCCAGCAACTCTCCTGCGGTCAACTCGCTGTGGCTGCCGGCCATCGCTCTCAAAATCCCCGTGGTGATCAAGCCTGGCAAGGAGGAGCCGTGGACGCCCTATCGTCTGATCCAGGCGTTCATCGCCGCCGGCGTGCCTTCAGAGGCTTTCGGATTCTATCCCACCGACCACGAGGGGGCAGGGGAGATTCTGCGCTCCTGCGGGCGCGCCTTGATCTTTGGTGACAAGAACACGACTCAACAATACGCGGGCAACCCTGCCATCCAGATCCACGGCCCCGGGTTCAGCAAGATCCTCATCGGAGAGGATGAGGTGGATAACTGGCCCAATTACATCGATCTCATCGTGTCGAGCGTCTCGGACAACGGCGGGCGCTCCTGCATCAATGCGAGCGCGATTCTGGTGCCCAGGCACGGGGCGGAAATCGCAGATGCCCTCGCGAAAAAACTCGGCCCGGTTGAGCCCCGGCCGGATGATGATGAATCTGCGCGGCTGAGCGGTTTTGCGAATCCGAAGATGGCCGAGTTTATCGATGCCGCGATTGATGCGGACCTGAAGGTTCCGGGCGCCACCGACGTCACCGCGCGTTACCGCAACGGGCCGCGGAAGGTGCTGTTTGAAGGCGGCACTTACGTTCGCCCCACCATCGTTCATTGCGAGTCATTCGATCATCCCCTGGCCAACCGGGAGTTCCTCTGTCCCTATGCCAGCGTCGTGCAGGTTCCCCAGAGCGAGATGTTGCAAAGGATGGGGCCCAGCCTGGTGGTCACCGCGATCACGAAGCATCAGCCGTTCATCGATGAACTTCTCGATTCATCCTTGATTGAACGACTGAATCTGGGACCTATCTCCACGATGAAGATATCGTGGGATCAACCGCACGAAGGGAACATGTTCGAGTTTCTGTATCGCCGCAGATCCATCGAGCGCGCCTGAGGCCCAGCTTTTGCGCGAATGAACATCATTTGCCGAAAGGGCGTCTGACTCTCGTTGAATGACTTCTCATGGTGAAGGCTTCCTCGTACCGGGGCGATTCGATCACGCCCCGCGCACAAGGCTTGTGTTTGGGCCTGGGGTTTCCGTTGAGGTGGGATCGGCGGTCAGGGCAATAGGCGGAAAGAGGGCTCTGGTCGTCACCGATGCGGGAATCGTCAAGGCCGGGCACGCGGACGTAATCCTCTCATCCCTTCGATCTGCCGGAGTCGAAGTGGCGATATTCGACCGGGTGAAGGAGAATCCGACGACTGAGGTTGTGGATGACTGTCTCGGGGTGGCTCGGCAGCAGCAGACCGATTTTCTGGTGGGCTTGGGAGGCGGGAGTTCCATGGATACCGCCAAGGGCTGCAACTTTTTGCTCACCAATGGTGGCCGGATGCAGGA
>VHDG01000942.1 GCA_016871475.1 Verrucomicrobiota bacterium | reverse complement strand
CGGCAGAGTTCAAGGAGGGTGTTCTGAGGGTTCACCTCGGAAAGGCTGAAGCCGCCAAGCCCAAGCAAGTGGAAGTGAGGGTCTCTTGAGTCATCGATACCCGGTGAGCCCGGAGCTCTGGGGAGCTCCGGGTCTCATCCGGTGATTGTTTCAGAGGGCGGCGCCGAGGCCCTAATCAGGCGGTCCTGGATTCCCTCCCAGCCGGGAGCATTTGGAAGTGCCTCGACGACAATCCAGGAGGCTCCTGCCTGATCACAGGCATGCAATTGGGCGTAGAGAGCCCGGGCGTAAGCTTCGGGCTCCGCCGGAGCAACATGCACGTTCTTCGAAGGTGCCGATGCCGGGAACCTGGTGTGGCAAATGAAATGTATCGCCGCACCTGAAGCGTCGAGAAGAGCCAGTTGCTGGTTGAGATCCTGCTCGGTTGACCATTTCAGAATCCGCACCCTGGCCTTTGGCTGGTAATGTCGGCTCAAGAGCCCGGGACTTCGCAAGACTCCCTCGTCCGGACCCGCGGCGATCGCTGCTCCGGGGCGGGCATCAGCTCGGAGTACTGCCGTGATATCCTGCTCGGTGATCATCCCTGGCCGGAGAACGCGTGGCCGTCCGCTGGAAACGTCAACGACGGTGGACTCGATGCCCACCTGGCAGGCGCCTCCGTCGATGATCAGGGGACTCCGTTCCTGGAAATCGGCTGCGACATGTTCTGCCTGTGTTGGGGAGAGCCGGTTGGAGGAGTTTGCACTTGGAGCTGCCAGGGGGAACCCGCACCGACGAATCAATGCCTGCATGAACGGATGAGAGGGCCAGCGAAGCCCCACCGTATTCCCTCCTGCTGTCACGATTCCCGGCACCGCTTGCGTTTTCGGAACAACCAAGGTGACGGGGCCGGGCCAAAATCTGCTTGCGAGGATCTCCGCGCTTCCTGGCCATTCGGCGGCGCAACGATGCACGTCCGCCGCTGAAGCAACATGCACGATGATCGGGTTGTGGCTGGGGCGTCCCTTGAGCGTGAAGATCTTTTCGACCGCCTCGGGGTCGAGAGCATTGGCTGTCAGCCCGTAAACAGTTTCTGTTGGGACCGCGACAATTCTTCCGGATTGGAGTTCAATCACCGCCTGGGACAGTGCTTCCTCAAACAGGGCAGGGGAGTGAGTGGGAAGGACGCGTGGAGGCATCGCAGAAAAAATTAGCGGGTTTTGGGATGACACACAGATTCACATCGCCAAAACCCGCCACTCCTCCCACATAGGAGGAAAGAATCGCCAGTTGGGAACATCCAATCACACTAAATTGGCCTTAGCTGAGTTTAGGTATTCTGGGCTGACTTAAATAGAAACTGCACCACTCGCGCGAACTCGTCAAACTCTTTTCTCGCCAAATAACACAATTATTCACGGGTTTATTCCTGGACTGGACGTTGTCCCGGTGGTGTTGGGAGGAGGCTGGATCCGTTTCAGCAGGACCTTCGATTTTCTGCCGCTTTGCTCGTATTTCTCGCGCCTGGCAGGCGGCAGCAGCTCAGGTCCAGCTTCGCTAAAACCGCCTTTGCTCTGGAAGTAAGTGAAGGCCTGGGTGGAGAGGGCGAAGAGAGCCTTCACGCCCAGCTCGCGGGCCCGGTTCTCTATGAACTGAAGAATCTTTCGGCCAATCCCCTGGTTTTCATGTGCCCGGTTGACGAAAAGGCATGCGAGTTCGCCGGCTTGTT
>VHDG01000941.1 GCA_016871475.1 Verrucomicrobiota bacterium | reverse complement strand
CAGTCCGTACACCGTGTCGTTGGCCAGCCGCACTGCCTCCTCCTCATTGTCGAACAACTGAACCGACAGAACGGGGCCAAAGATCTCCTCCTGAACGATGCGCATTTCGGGGCGTGTATTGGCAAAGATGGTGGGGCCGACAAAATTACCCCTGGCCAGGCCGGCATCCGTCAGGCGTTTCCCGCCGCAGAGGATTTCCGCTCCTTGAGATCGCCCTGCCTCGATGTAGCTCAGCACACGTTCCATATGATTGGGTGTGATGAGCGGGCCCATCTCAGTCTCGGGCTGCATTCCATCCCCCACCACGATCTTTCCCGCCGCTTCCACAAGGCGTGGCAGGAAGCTGTCCGCGAGCTTGCGATGGAGAAGAAGTCGGGATCCTGCGCTGCAGACTTCCCCCTGGCCCGCGAAGATACCGAAGAGGGCAAAGTCCAACGCCACATCCAGGTCAGCATCATCGAACACAATGTTTGGACTCTTCCCTCCCAATTCCAGCGTCACCTTCTTGAGATTACCCGTGGCAGATTGCATGACGCGTCTGCCTGTCGCCGTGCCGCCTGTGAAAGCGATCTTGTCCACTCTGGCACTGGAAGCCAGCGGTTCACCAACAGCAGGCCCGGCTCCCAGCAGCAGCTGTGCTGTGCCCGCTGGAAAATCCAGGGATGCGATTTGCTCGAAGAGAAGCATCGCGGTCATCGGAGTTGCTTCCGCTGCCTTGAGGATGCAGGAGTTGCCAGCCGCAAGGCCCGGGGCGAGCTTCCACGCAGCCATCAACAATGGGAAATTCCACGGAATGATCTGCCCGCAGACCCCGATGGGCTCGCGCACCACCATGCCCGTGATGGAAGGGTCCGGCACTTCGTAGGTTTGTCCCGACGGCTTGGTGATCAGGCCGGCGTAGTAACGGAAACAGTTTGCCGCGTCCGCGACATCGAATCGGGCCTCGCGGATCGGCTTGCCGTTATTGGCTGTTTCCAGGGAGGCAAATCGTTCTGCGTTTGCGTCGATCTTGTCTGCCAGTTTGAACAGATACGACGCTCGTTCCTGGGCGCGCATGCGGGGCCAGGGCCCCTGGTCAAAGGCACGACGTGCGTGATCGATGGCCAGCTCGGCATCCTTCTGAGATCCCTCGGACACCTCCCGCAGCAAGTCCTGGTTTGCAGGGTTCCGGATCTGCCGCGTGCCTTCTTCCACAGCACCTCGCCACTCGCCACCGATGAACAGGTTTGTCGGCTTCATGAGATTCCTTTCAGGTTGAACCAAGTTTTAGAATCAACGACCGAGGCTCCGTCATTTCCTCCATCGCGCTTCGGATGCCCTCACGTCCAAACCCGCTCGCTTTCACCCCGCCATAGGGCATGTTCTCCACCCGAAAAGTGGGTGTGTTGTTGAGGAGGACACCCCCGACTTCGAGAGTTTCGAAGGCTTTCCAGGCCCGGCGGATGTCCCGGGTGAAAACCCCCGTCTGAAGCCCATAGTCAGAGTCGTTCACCTGAGCCAGGGCTTCATCAAAGTCCCTGTAGGACTGGAGAACCGCGAGAGGTGCGAAGACCTCGTGTCGGCAGATGTCCAGGGAAGCCTTTACGTTGTCCAGCAGCGTGGGCTCGAGGAATGCACCTCGACGCCTGCCGCCGGTGAGCACTCGCGCTCCCTCAGATTGAGCAGCCTGAATCAAACCTTCAGCCCGGGCAGCCGCAGCTTCACTGATCATGG
>VHDG01000940.1 GCA_016871475.1 Verrucomicrobiota bacterium | reverse complement strand
GTCAAATTTTCCGGCGGTGAACGTTTTCGACGTGGGAAAGGGCGTTTCGAGAAACTGCATGCGCTCGGAGTGAAACGCCTGATCGACAATCATGGACTGGGCGGCGTGATGCCCCGCGGTCACCTCCACGGAAAACGTCGTCACCTTCCCCGTTTCGAACAGCGGGCTGCGGATGGCTCCGGCCAGACGTGGGCTCCACACGTGCGACCAGCGGCCGCTCGGCAGCAAGTGCCGAATCAATTCGGGGCCTTCCTCACGCAGGACCATTTCACCGTGGCGCACAAGGCCGTGCTTCATTCCGAATCCGTCCCACCGCCAGCCACGCAGCGCATTGGTATCGTCCACGGTGAAGTCGGCGAGCAATCGCAGATTGTCGCGGTTGGCCTGAATCCGGCGGGCTCGCTCGGCAGCGAAGATCTCGGGTGCAATCGGCTGACGGGAGCCCTGCAGCCAGAAGGCGCGGAGGCTGTCCGGAACATTCGTGCCCACGGAGTTGGTCGAGTGGGTCGCACGGATTGCCGCGAGCAAGTGTTCTCGGGACTCCAGCCAGACGCGGGCCAGCTCGACCCGGAGATCCCGCTTGATCGAACGCATGGGGCCAAGGACCGATTCGTTGGGGTCAACCGCGTCGATGCCCCGGACGACCCAGCGCGTACTCATGAAGATCCCGGCCAGCGAAAAGAAATCCTGCTGGGCCACGGCATCCAGCTTGTGATCGTGGCATTGTGCACAGGCGACTGTCGTGCCCAGAAACCCCTTGCCAACGGTATCAATGATGTTGGCCATGGCTTCCTGCGTGACCCCTTCGGCGGCGGCGTTGTCGCCGTGCCGACGTTCCCCGAGGCGCAATGCCATCGGGCCGATCAACGATTCATTGATCCGGCCCGTCGCATCGAAGCGAGGCGCAACCAGGTCGCCGGCGATCTGTTCCAACCACAGACGGTTGATGGGAACATCCTGGTTGAACGCGCGAATCAGGTAATCGCGATAGCGCCACGCCTGCTTGGCGGGCGCATCCCATTCGTAGCCGTGCGTGTCCGAGTAATGAACAACGTCCATCCAGTGGCGCGCCCAACGCTCTCCGAAGTGCGGGCTGTCAAGAAACGCCTGGACCAGCCGCTCGTACCATTCAGCGGAGGAATCCCGGGCGAACCGTTCGCCCATTTCGCGCTCGGGTGGCAGGCCGGTCAGCGCAAAGCTCAACCGGCGGATCAGCGTGACACGATCTGCTTCCAATGCCGGAGTCAGGCCTTTGGCTTCAAGCGGTGCCAGGATAAACGGATCGATGAGGTTACGGCACCAGGCGGAGTTGGTCGGAACCGGGGGAGCGACCGTTCGGATGGGCCGAAGGCTCCACCATTGGATTCGGTTGGTATAGGCACTTTCCCACCCGTCTTCGGTTCTCGGCCGGACCGAATCCGCCCAGACCACCACGGCCAAACCCATCAGGCCCATCAGACCCGCCACGATGATCGTGCCGATTTTCATGCGTCTGCCGCCGAGTTAGAGGTAAATCCAGATTTGAGGCAAGCTGAGGATCCGTGTCCCACTGATCATCGTACGGAAAGAAAAAGGGGTCAGGCGCGGTGTCCGTCAGACAGCAAGGAAGTCACAGATGAATGGAAAACTTCAGGGGAGGGGAATACTCGGAACCTTCTCACCTGAGATTATTTCCCACAGATTCAGGACTCCACAGATAAAGACTGAGAGAAAC
>VHDG01000939.1 GCA_016871475.1 Verrucomicrobiota bacterium | reverse complement strand
AATCCCATCGATGCGTTCGTTCTCTCGCGCCTCAACCGCGAGCGTTTATCCCCCTCCCCGGAGGCGGATCGCACGACGCTTCACCGCCGACTTTCCCTGGATCTGATCGGTCTCCCCCCCACGCCCGAGGAAGTGGACAGGTTCCTGAACGACTCCTCGCCGGACGCCTACGACAAGCAAGTCGATCGCCTGCTGAACTCGCCTCACTTCGGCGAGCGATGGGGACGCGTCTGGCTCGATGCGGCGAGATACGCGGACTCGGATGGATTTGAGAAGGACAAACCCCGGTTTGTCTGGCACTACCGCGATTGGGTTGTTCGGGCTCTCAACCGCAACCTGCCCTACGACAGATTCATCTTGGAACAGATCGCGGGCGACCTCCTGCCCAATGCGACGGACGAGCAGCGGGTGGCCACGGGCTTCCTTCGAAATGCGATGCTGAACGAAGAAGGCGGCGTTGATCCGGAACAGTTCCGGATGGACGGTCTCTTTGACCGGATGGATTGCATTGGCAAAAGCGTTCTCGCCCTGACCATCCAGTGCGCCCAATGCCATGACCACAAGTTCGATCCCATCAGTCAGGAGGATTACTATCGGCTCTTTGCTTTCCTTAACAACGATCACGAATCCTCACGCGTCGCCTATACCACCCAGGAGGAGTTGAAGAGAAGTGAGCTGATCCGGAAAATCCGTGAGACGGAGGAAGCCCATCGACATCGCACGCCCGGCTGGGAGGCCCGGATGGCTGCATGGGAGAAGGAGATGAACTCCCGGCAAATCGCATGGGAAACCGTGAACGCAGTCAATGCGGGGGACAATAGTGCGCGATACTACTACCTGGAGGATGGATCCATCCGCGCTTCGGGCTATGCACCCACTCAATGGAGCAGCCACTTTCGGGCAACGAATCACAACCGGTCCATCCGCGCTTTCCAGATTGAACAGCTTGTTGATCCAAATCTCCCCAGCGGCGGCCCGGGACGTTCCATCCGGGGGATGGCCGCCCTCACCGAGTTCACGGTGGAGGCATCAGACCTCACCGCCCCCACCAACAAGATCAAGGTCAAGTTCGTCCGTGCCAGCGCTGACTACTCCAACCCTGAGAAGGACCTCGAGCCCGAGTTCGACAACCAGTCAGGCAAGCGACGCCCTTACGGACCGGTTGCATTTGCCATCGACGGCAAGGACGACACGGCATGGGGCATCGACGCGGGCCCGGGACGTCGCAACCAGTCGAGAAAAGCGGTCTTCAATACCGAGAAGCCTATCGAGTTTCCAAACGGGGTGATCCTGGATTTTCACCTGAAGCAGAACCACGGCGGTTATAACTCCGATGACAACCAGAACCACAACCTCGGCCGCTTCCGTCTTTCTGTCACATCCTCCGCTGATGCCATGGCGGACCCTGTGCCAGCAGGCGTCCGGGAGATCATGGCGATTCCGGCTTCCGCGAGAAGCGCCGCCCAAACCGCCACGGTGTTCAGCAATTGGCGAACGACGGTTCCTGAGTTCAAGGCCTTGAACGAGGAAATCGAACAGCTCTGGAGCCAGCACCCTGAAGGCGCACCCACCCTGATGCTGGCATCGCGCACAGGCCAGGGAGCTGGCAACGAGATGCGTGAGACCAGGATGTTTAAGCGCGGCGATTGGTTGAAGCCGGAACGTGAAGTGAAGGCGGGGGTGCCGGGCTTCCTCCATGGACTTCCTGAGGGTGC
>VHDG01000938.1 GCA_016871475.1 Verrucomicrobiota bacterium | reverse complement strand
CAGATTCCCGTCACCTTGAAAGGACGCAAATGGGTTATCTCTCACGGGGACGGAACCACGCTGGTCGTGGAAGGGGATGGGGTGGTGGGTCAGTTTCCAACCATCGATCCGGGTGACCATTTCTCCTACAACAGTCAGCATCTCAGCTCCACTCAGTATTCAGTGGCGGAAGGGAGCTACCTCCTGGTGGGAAACGGTGGCCAACGCTACGTGGTGAAGATCCCACGGTTTGAAATGGAAGCTCCGGACGCCTCTGTCTGAGCCATGGAGAAGCTGCGGGTTTCCAACCTTACTATTCGCAGGGGAAAGGTCCGGATCCTGGAGGGTGTGGACTGGGCTGTTCGTGACCACCAACACTGGGTGATCCTTGGGGGCAATGGATCCGGCAAGACCTCGTTGCTCTCCGCCTTGACGGGTTACCTCACCCCGACCCAGGGCGAAATGCATCTCCTGGGAGATGAGTTTGGCAACTCGGATTGGCGATCGCTCCGCGCCAGCGTCGGACTGGTGAGCTCGTCGATACGTCAAATGATGCCTGACCACGAGCCCGCCTGGATCACTGTCGCGAGTGGTCGGTTTGCGATGATCGACTTCTGGGGTGTCCCCTCCCGCAAGGATCGTCTTCGTGCGATGCGCATCCTGCGGCAGGTTGAATGCGAGAATGCCGCAGACCGCCCCTGGCTGTATCTATCCCAGGGGGAGAGGCAACGGATTCTCATAGGACGCGCGCTGATGGCCCGGCCCAAGCTTCTCATCCTCGACGAGCCCTGCGCAGGCCTGGATCCGGTCGCACGCGAACGATTCCTGGACTTTCTCCAAGACCTCGGCCGGCGTCGGTCCGGCCCGAATCTGATCCTGGTCACTCATCACGTGGAAGAAATCATGCCGGTTTTTTCGCACGTGCTCATGCTGAGGGATGGCAGGGTGGAAGCATCGGGAGAACTCGCTTCAACCCTGACATCCTCCAATCTTTCGAGAACCTTCGGGGCAAAGTGTCGGCTCAGCTGTGTCAGGCGGCGATTCTCCCTGAAGCTGTAGCTCCTGAGTGTTTGGACACGGTCTGATCCGGGTGCTGCCAACTTGCGTTCCTCGCTGTCAAATCTCATCCCCATGCCCCTTCGGGCTTGCTGTGTGAGGCTCCCTGATAATAGAACACTGCCGACTGGTCGTCACAGTCAGGGGTCGCGCTCGTAGCTCAGTTGGATAGAGCATCCGCCTTCTAAGCGGACGGTCGCGCGTTCGAACCGCGCCGAGCGCACCATCTGCTGTCACTGCCCACGTGTCCATGCTCTCCCTGTCATATCTGCAAACGATCCTGGCTTCTCATTCCGAAGCCGCACATCTTCCCATCAAGGGCTTCGAAGTCGCAGGAAGACCCTTCGACTTCGACCAACGCCCATTCCTGATGGGAGTGGTCAACCTGTCCCCAGACTCCTGGTACCGCGAAAGTGTCTGTCTGAGTACCGAAGCCGCAGTGCGACGTGGCAGGTTGTTGCGCGCTCAAGGTGCCGACGTAATCGATCTCGGTGCTGAGTCCAGTCTGGCCCATGCCGCATTGACCGGTCCGGCGCTCCAGAATTCGCGACTCATCCCCGTTATTCGAGAGCTGGCCGGCGAAGGAGTCCTGCTTTCCGTCGAAACCTATCAACCTTCCGTGACGGAGGCCTGCCTCATGGCCGGTGCAAGGATCCTGAATCTCACGGGAACGGAAGGAAGCCGTGAGA
>VHDG01000937.1 GCA_016871475.1 Verrucomicrobiota bacterium | reverse complement strand
AGATGAGGGAGGCGCGCCTCGCCCTCCCCCCCTCCAACTCCAGGCCATCAGCTCAGGAGGAGCTCAGAATCTCGCCGTGATCAACCGACAGGCGTTGGCTGCCGGAGAGCAAGTCGATGGTTACACGGTCACTTCCATCGAGCCTGACAAAGTCACTCTCTCCGGATACGGGGAGGGGACGGTGCATCCGGAGGGGGCAATTCCACAGGCGGAGAAGATGGAGCGGGTGTCTCGATTGGACAATCCGATACGATCCGTTTCTGGGAGGAACTCGATGAACAAATGAAGAGTCTGATCTCTGATAAGGGGCGATACGTCATCAATCGTACTGCGGGCCAGGTGTTCGTGTCCGACAGTCGGGCCAACCTCGATCGTGTTTGTTCATTTCTGATCAGCGTGCGAACCACGCTGCATCGGCAGGTGGACATCGAGGCACGGAGTTTTGAGGTGGTTCTCAATGATGAATTCCACCTGGGAGTGGACTGGCAGAGTGTCATGGGCCGGGTGGGCGAATATTTTATCAGCTCTGGAGGTGGCACCACTTTGATCCCGACGTCGCGGATGATCGTCGACAGCCCCTTGGGCGGGAATACGCCTGGAGCTCCGGCGCTTTCCCTTGCCATGGGCCGTGATCAGTCGCGGGCCGTGGTCGACGCGCTCAAGGAAATGGGAACGCTCCGAATCGTTTCACAGCCCAGAATCCGCACCCTCAACAACCAGGCAGCCTTGATCAAGGTGGGCCTAGACAAGCCGTTCTTCCGTAGAACCACAGAAACAACATCCACTTCCGGCGGCTTCAACACCACAAGCTCGGTGGAGGTTCAAATTGTGACGATCGGAACCATCCTGTCCCTGACCCCACAGATCTCCGAGGATGGTTTCATCAACATGGACGTGTCGCCCGTCATCACTCGTCTGGTCCGAACCGCCACCACACCGGACGGCACCACCGCCCCGGAGATGGACCTGAAGCAGTCCTCAAGCCTGGTTCGCCTGAAAAGCGGATCGACAGTGGTGATTGGCGGTCTGATCCAGGATGAGAATTACAGCACCACTCGCAAGGTTCCCTTGCTGGGGGACATCCCGCTTCTGGGCCGTCTGATGACAGGCAACTACGACAACCGTCGCAAGACCGAGCTGGTGATCTTCATCACGCCGACCGTGGTTGATTGACCGCCGGACCTCCGAGTTTGGCAATGCGAGCACAGCATCGCCTGGATCTGACGAACGCTGCACGCGCCGGGACCTGCAGTTTGATCTGCACAGTTCCGTAACCGCCGTTGCCTGTGTGCCACCTCCCCTGAGTCATCCAAGCTCAGGATGCATAGGAGGCATCTGACCTGCCGGCGGCATAAGCCTCGAACACACGTCGGATCTCATCCCGCACGCGCCTGAACACCTGCATCCTCTCATCCTCGCTGCCAGTTGCGTGCGCCGGATCGTCGAAACCCCAGTGATGACGGCTCACTTGCCCCGGGTAAGTGGGGCAGGCCTGATCCGCGTTGCCGCATACCGTAATCACCACTTCCACGCTTCGATCCAGAAACTCATTCATGTGCTTGGAAGTGTGATGCGAGATATCGATGCCAATTTCGGCCAGCGCGGCGATCGCCATGGGATGCACATATCCGGCCGGCTTGCTTCCGGCGCTGGCGACCTCGAAGCGGCCTCGTGCTGCGGAACGCAGAATCCCCTCAGCCATGTGGCTTCGGCACGAGTTTCCGG
>VHDG01000936.1 GCA_016871475.1 Verrucomicrobiota bacterium | reverse complement strand
CCGCAGCAGCGATGAAATCGTCAAAGACATTCTGCTTCTTGAGTCTGGTGCCCGCCTGATGCCATTCCTCCCCATACTCCCCCCCTCCGCGAAGATTGGGCACCGCATAGACTCCCCCCATCTCCAGCCACACCATCGTGCTGACAGAGAAGGACGGCGTCAGACTGATGTTAAATCCCCCATAGCCATAGAGCAGAACCGGGTTCCTGCCATCCAGCTTCACACCCTTCTTTGATGTGATGAACATCGGGATCTTCGTTCCGTCCTTGCTCGCATAAAACACCTGCCGCGTCTCGAAGAGCTCAGGATCAAAGTCCGCCTTGGGCTGACGGAATACAGTGCTCGTTCCCGTCTTCATGTCGTAGCGATAGATCACCCCCGGGGTCGTAAACCCGGTAAAGGAATAGAAAGTCTCCGAGTCCTTGCGCTCCCCATCGAAGCCGGAGGCAGTTCCAATCCCGGGCAGGTCCACATCACGCACGTGGCGCCCATCCAGGGAATATACCTTGACCACCGTCCGAGCATCCTTGAGGTAGCCGCAGACGAACTGCTCGTTGACCACTCCCACCCGCTGGAGTGTTTCGGAACTCATTGAAATGAGTTCCTTCCACTGGCTCCGAACCGGGTTCCGAATATCAATGGCAATGACGCGTCCCCTGGGTGCGTGCAGGTCAGTCAGAAACCAGAACACCGGGCCGTCATTGCTGATGAAGTCGTAGGAGGCATCGAAGTCATTCAAAAGCTCAACGACCGGGGCATCAGGCTTTTGAAGGTCTTGATAGAACACACGGTTCTTCGGACTCGTGCCCTGCGATACGTGAATCAGCAGATACCGTCCATCCTCCGTGACTTCGCCCGAGAATCCCCACTCCTTCTGATCCTGCCGTTGGTACACCAGCCGATCCTCGGATTGAGGTGTGCCGATCCGGTGATAGTAGAGTTTGTGGTAGTAATTGACGCCCTTGAGGTTTTCACCGGGCTTTGGCTCGTCGTATCGGCTGTAGAAGAAACCCCGGTTGTCGCGCGTCCAGGAAGCTCCCGAGAACTTCACCCACTTGAGATGATCTGAGAGATCCTCGCCCGTCGATGTGTCGCGGACCTTCCACTCGTTCCAGTCGGATCCCGCGGATGCGGTGGCATAGGCCAGGAGCTTGCCATCCCAGCTGGCCTTCGCACCCGCAAGCGCGACTGTCCCATCTTTCGAAAGCTTGTTCGGATCCAGAAGAACCCGCGGCTCGGAGCTCAGGGACTCGAGCGTGTAGAGCACAGACTGGTTCTGGAGGCCGTCGTTCTTGCTCAGGAAATACCGGGACCCAGCCTTCGAGGGAACTCCGTACCGCTCGAAGTTCCACAGGCGGGTCAGCCGCTTGCGAATCGCGTCCCGCTGCTGGATCTCGCCGAGCCATCCGAAAGTCACCTTGTTCTGCGCCTCAACCCAGGCCTTCGTCTCGGCTGCATTGTCGTCCTCCAGCCAGCGATAAGCATCCTCCACTCTCACACCGTGGAGCACATCCACTTCGCCAGATTTTCGGGTTTCAGGATATTTCACAGCGCAAAGGACCGAGGGGGTGAAGACGGCAATCATCGCCGCCAGGGTGAGGGAAACACGTGCAAGGTTCATGTAAGAGATGTCATCAGCGAACAGGCGGCAGGGCGCCTGTTCATGCCCCCGCAGGGATCAGACAGACGATGGATCAGGATGCACCCAGGGCGCACGATAGCGTCGCTTGAGCAG
>VHDG01000935.1 GCA_016871475.1 Verrucomicrobiota bacterium | reverse complement strand
CAAGAGTGATGAGAAGGTTGCTGCACTGATTCGCGTCCAGTCGAAGGCCAACAGCCGGGGCGAGGATGAAACATGGTCTCAACCGGGCTATCTGCTCTTCGCGACGAAGAACGGGACGGTCAAGAAGACTGAGATCTCGGACTTCGCCAACGTGCGCAAAGGCGGGATCATCGCCATCAATATCGAGCAGGGAGACAGCCTGATCGACGTCAAGCTCACCACGGGAACCAACGAGGTTGTCCTGATCACCCATGAGGGGATGAGCATTCGTTTCAACGAGGAGGAGGTGCGCAGCATGGGCCGTGGCACCACGGGAGTCCGTGGAATCAACCTGGAGCCGACCGACCGGGTGGTAGCCCTGGCCATCGTCCTGCCCGACACCACACTCCTGGTGGCGGGGGAGAATGGCATCGGCAAGCGCACAGGCTTCGATGAATACCGCACGCAGTCACGCGGAGGCAAAGGCGTCATCACGATGAAGACCACGGACAAGACCGGTGGCATCGCGGGCGCCCTCGCCGTTCAGGCCCAGGACGAAATCATGCTCATCTCCTGGGAAGGCCAGATGGTCCGGATCCGTGTGGATCAGATCCGGGAAGCCGGCCGGAACACGATGGGAGTGAAGCTCATCGAGCTGACCGGCACGGACCGGCTGCAGGCCATCGCGCCCGTGATCTCGGACAAGGCGGAAGCGGAGACGCCAGGCACACCTCCCGACGGTCCGGCCGCCTGAAGTTGAGACCTTCCGACCCAGCGCCTCAAAATACATGAGCAGAGACTCGAGAGCCTTCGAGGGGCTACTGGATGGTTACTTTGAAGGCGTGCTCCATGCGCACCCCGTGTTCGCGAATTATTGCGGCCTCCGTTCGGGCGAAGGCCGGCTCGGCCAGGCCTCCCCGGAGTTCGAGGCCTCCCAGCATCGGGTGCGCGTCAAGACGCTCAAGTCGCTGGACGCCATCAACCCCGCCTCGCTCTCGCCGGAGCAGCACTTGGACCGGCTTGCGCTGAGAAGCCAGCTTCAGAGGGAGTGCGAGGACTTCGACCGGGGGCGCCACAGGTTGGACCCTTCCGCTGTGGATGGACTCCTGAGTCTTCTCCTGCACGAGCTGCAGCGGAGCGAGGATGAACCCCGGCGCGCAGCCGACAACCTCCGCTCCGTCTTGCGACAGACACCGCGTTATCTGGACGAGTCTCTTCAGCTGTTGAAGCGCCCGGAGCCCGTGTGGGCACGCATTCTTGAGCAAACAATGGAAGGTCTTCCCTCGCTGTTCGATGCCGTGCGCACGACCCTGGGACGAATTCAGCCCGGCCAGCAGGATTCTTCCCTGATCGAGTCCGCAATCCGTGCCTGCCGTCGTTACGCAGCCAAAGCCCTCGCCCTGCAGCCAGCTCCCGCCGGATCTTTCGCCATCGGAGCCGAGGCCCTCTCGCGACGCGTACGTGACCAGCTTGGGTTGGACTTATCGCTGGGCGAAATCGAGTCACTTGCGAATGGGGAGGCTCAAAGACTGGGCGAACTCCTGCTTCAGGAATGCCGCCGGTTTGGTCGCAATAAGACCGCCGAGGAGATCATCGTAGAAGCGCGGGAGCAGTGGGACCCCGGAGCGGACATGCTTTCGGTGTATCGCAAGGAGACATCCAGGGTCGCGGAAGCCTTTCGAGAGAAAGAGGCGGTGACGTTCCCTCGGGATGAAACGCTTGAAGTCCGGATTGTGCCCGAGTTCATGCGCCATCT
>VHDG01000934.1 GCA_016871475.1 Verrucomicrobiota bacterium | reverse complement strand
AGGCCAACGGCTCTGGTGATCCCGGGTTGGTGCCATCCGCCGTCGTGCGGCAGGGATTCCTGGAGCTCTCGAACTCGAACCCCGTTTCAGAGATGACCCACATGATCAGCGCGATGCGCATGTTCGAAATGAATCAGCGGGTTGTTCAATCCCAGGACGAACGGATGGGGCGAACGATCACTGAGCTCAGTCCCCAAGGTTAAGTCGGCTTCTGAACACCCTACCAATATCCCATGATCCGCGCACTTTACTCCTCCGCCACCGGAATGGTTTCACAGCAAACCAATCTCGACGTCATTGCGAACAACCTCGCGAACGTCAACACGTCGGGATTTAAGAAGTCCAAGATCGAGTTCCAGGATCTCATCTACCAAAGCTCAAAACTGCCAGGCGCGGAGGTGGGCGGAGGAAATCAGATTCCGACGGGTATCCAGATCGGTCACGGGTCGAGGGTCATGGCGACTTCCAAGATCTTCACCGTCGGTGATGTTTCACATACGGGCTCGCAACTGGACGTCGCAATTGATGGTCAGGGCTTCTTTGAAGTGGTGATGCCTGATGGGTCGAGCGCCTACACCCGCGACGGAGCGTTCAAGCTCGACAGCACAGGACGTCTGGTCACGAGCGACGGGATGGTCTTGCAAGGCGGGATCACCATTCCTCCTGGAACCTCGGAGATCACCATCGCACCCACCGGTGAAGTCAGCGCCCGGACTGCTGGGGGCATCCAGGCCTTCAACATGAATCTCGTTCGGTTCGCAAACCCATCAGGTTTGGAGAGTGTCGGGAGAAACCTTTATCGCGAAACACCCTCCTCGGGCGCCGCTCAACAGGGACAGCCAGGAACGGATGGGTTCGGAGTGCTGGCCCAAAACTATCTTGAAATGTCCAACGTCAAAGTCGTCGAGGAAATGGTCAACATGATCGTCGCGCAACGGGCATACGAAGTGAACTCCAAGGCCGTCCAGACAGCGGATGACATGCTTCAGATCAGCAATAATCTGCATCGCTAGAAGATTACCCATCATCGCCCATGCCTTTGCCCCGGATTCACCCATTGCTCGCCTGCATCTTTTTTGCCTGGCAACCAACCGGCACGGGGTGGTGTCAGGCGCCTCCACCGCTGCAACTTCTCCCACAGGTGGCGGTCGAT
The DNA here is from genome assembly GCA_016871475.1 of Verrucomicrobiota bacterium. Lineage (GTDB taxonomy): Bacteria > Verrucomicrobiota > Verrucomicrobiia > Limisphaerales > UBA11320 > UBA11320. The sequence continues at coordinate 587 of VHDG01000934.1, read as the reverse complement.
GGAACCGGAGTGTTCATGAGCCAGCTCGTGGTGGGTGGAGGAACGAACACGGCCTGGCATGTGAGATTGTGCGATGCGCCAGCTCCCGGGCGCAGCCTCGTGCTTCCCATGCACCAGGTCCGTTCGCTCGTGGACAAGCACCTTCCGGCCGCATCAACCCCTTTCTGGGCAGGTCCTCAAGTGGTCCAGATCACACGCAGGATGCGCACGCTTCAGGCCCAGGAACTCCTCTCCGCTCTCACCGCCAGACTCCGCGAGATCTCCCTGCTGTCCGAAGGGGAGCTCGATGTCCGCTTCGCAAGGCCGTGGACGCCCGCCCCGATCGCGGACGAGCCGTTCGAATTGCGGCTGCACCCGCTGCCGGCGAGCGGGATCACCCCCATCACACAGGTGAAGGCAGATCTGCTCGCAGGCGACGAATCGATCGCTTCATGGCTGCTGCCCGTGGAAATCCGGCTCTGGAAACCAGCATGGGTTTGCCGGAAAGCGCTCAAGAAAGGCCAGACCCTCACCTCTGATGATGTGGAGCTCGAACGTCGCGACGTGCTTCGTTCGGTGTCAGCCCTGCACCCGGAGAGTCTCGATTT
>VHDG01000933.1 GCA_016871475.1 Verrucomicrobiota bacterium | reverse complement strand
GCCTGACGAAGTCAGACCTGCACTGCTCATGGGACACTGGTTGATCGACCAGGGGTCGGACAAAAGGGCTCGAAAACTGGTGCCTTGATCGGATGAACGGAGAAGGGCCATGTCGCGTTGCATCGAGGTGGGTGCAGTGCGGAAGAGGAGGAAGACTTCGCCGCGGACGTTTGCAAGCACCGTCAGGCCGCAGCAGCCGCAGGCTCCGCTTCCTGGCGGGCTAATGCCTCGTTCCTGAGCGAAAATGCCCCCGTCGTCGGTGGACACAGCGAGGAAGACCTCACGATTAGTTTCGCCGCTGCTGCCGGGGCGCGAGGCGTGCCAAGCCACAAAGACGCGACCTTCGCCATCGGCAGCAATGGACCCGCCGCCGTCCAGTTCATGCGTCTTTCCGCTCAGGTCGATCTGTTCCGAGAACCCACGCCCGTCCTCTTGCAAACGCGCATACAACAAAGGCGCTCCGCCGTTCGAAGGTTTCTGGGTTGCGGAGTTTGAGCCGTTCCAGATGACATGAACCCGACCTTTCCGTCCGAGCGCCAACTGCAGCCCTGGCCCGGGCAGTCTCTCGATCCTGACCGCAGCATCCGCCATCGAAATGGTCAGCGTCAGGGCGAGAAGGATTCTCATGCGCGTTCCGAGGCGGAGCGGCCTGGGAGCGAGGTCAATTCGGTTCATTGGCGGAGTGGTTTGTTGTCAGGAGTGTTTTTCAGGCAAGCCATCCGGCTGACCTGTGAATGCAGCTCCTGCGCCATTTGTTTCCGGTCCAGCCCGGGAGGCAGCGGAGCGTCCACGCGCACGGTAGCAAGGATCTCTGGGAGAGTGAACATGCGAAGCAAGTGAGGCAGGAAGGTCATGTCGCGCCAGTAGGCTACAAGCTCCGAGGCATCCGCGCCCGGCACTTTGTAACCGATCCATGCCGGCGTGACGGTCCAGCCGTTGGTCGCGGCCGGCTCGAACAGCGACGAACGGAACGGCAAGACATGGTCGCCGCCTGTGCTGGTTCCTTCCGGAAAGAGCACGATGACGCATCCGTTCTCGATCAATGGTCGAAACGCGTCAGCGAGCTTCTTCACATCCGTCCTTTGTTCCCGCCGGATGTAGAGCGTGCCCGCACACCGGGTCATGGCTCCCACCAGAGGCCAGCTCTGCACCTCGGCCTTGGACACGAACACAAACCTGCGGCAGGCCGCATAGACCACGATGTCGAGATAGCTCAGATGATTGCTGGCCAGAAGACCTGTGGTTGGGAAAGTGCCCTCGGTCGTAAGCTTGACCCCAAGCAGCCGGAGGAAGGCTTTGCCCCAGCGATGGCACCAGTCAGTTCGCGAATGAATGTCGCTGGCTTTTCCGGTCAACGTCAGGCGGAACAGGAAATCCAGCAGACACAGGGCTGCAATCAACAGGAATCCCAACAGCCGCCAGACAAAGCGGAAAAGGCCACTGATCCAGCCGACAATCTTCATGCTCGCCGTCAATTCCAGGATGGGTTTTCAGGTCAGATACTTGAGGACCGTGTTTCGAGGCAGCTCCTCGAGATCGAGCAGGGTGAGAAAATCGATCGTCTTGAATTCACGATCGATGGCAGGAGGGCCGCAGATCCTCGCACCCAGCGAGAGGTAGGCGAGCAGGAGCTTCGGCACCTTCGGGGATCGCTCAGCTGGATGGTCCAGGGAGCACTGATAAGCGGGTTGAGGAGAGGTGCGCCACTCCGGTGGCGCAAGGCAGGACTTCTCCAGGTCCG
>VHDG01000932.1 GCA_016871475.1 Verrucomicrobiota bacterium | reverse complement strand
GGGCGGTGATCTTCAGTGTGCCAAACTGGACGTGAAGTTCCTGAACTGAGATCCGGGCCTTGCGTGCGCTCTTGAAGGCTTCCTGGACGCAACGTCCGATCTCCTTGATCTGAGCTTGTGAGACCGATTGCGGCAGAGTCGAGCTGACGATCACTCCCCGCGCGTCCATGGTGAAACTTCCCGACGGAAGACGGGATAGATCCTTCACGGAGGAGCGGCCGATAAAGGGAATAAAATCTAGGAAGCCCATTTGGTGAGAACTGTTCGAAGGACATTCCGCGCTTCTGTGAGGTCCTTTGATGATTCAAAACCGATTAACACGTCGCGCGAACCCAGACGGGTCATGGCCAGCTTGCGATCGGAGCCGGCCACCAAGACTCTCCGGACATCTCCCGTGCTCAACGACTCACCCAGCTTGCGAAAGTCGAGCATGGTCTTTCGAACCCACGCGGACAGGGGAGCCGGATCACTGATGCCCCAATGGTCCTCCAACTTGCCGTTCTCGGATGACTGCACCACAGCGCACTCAACCCCGGGAAAACTGCTGAGATCAGAGAGGACCGGAGGCCGGTCCGTGATTGAAACAGAGGGGTCACCCTCGGAGCCGCTCTCCCCTATCGCCTCATCGAAGGCCTGCGCGCTGTTCAGAAGCAAGCCTTGAACGGATATGAAAATGGTGCGCTCACGGGTTTCATCTCCCGGCAGGCATTCGAAGGTTCCGCCTGTCCAGCCCAGGATGCGCCCAAACGCTTCTTCGCCTTGCAAGCCCTGAGCCTCGGCATCGATGACTTCCCCGCGGACGAGCCAGATGCGAGCTTCGGTGATGCCATGGTTGATCCTGAGCACAGTGGTGTTTTGCCCCAGGCATTCCATCTGGATGATGTCGGCAAGGCTCTTGTTCTGAACCCCTCGGAATCCAGGCTGGGCATCGCTTCGCACCAAGGCGCCGACAGCTTCGAGGAAAAGCGCGGTCTCGTGATCCGACTCGGGCTTGAGCCAATATTGATCAACACCCAGGGCATAAGCACGCGCCCGGAATTGTTCATCGCGAAGGCTCGTCAAAACCATGAGGCGCGTCTGAGGGTGCTTCCTCCTGACAACCGAAATGACTTGAAGCCCATCCATCCGCGGCAGGTTCAGGTCGATGATCAACAGTCCGACCTGTTCGGACTCCAACAGGGCAAGCGCGCGAGGGCCGTTGTTTGCGATCAATACCCCGGCTGTGGCGATGACATGTTGGGAGATAAGCTTCTGGTATAGACCCAGAAACTCTTCGTCATCGTCCAGAATGAGTATCCTGCTGAGGCCCGTCATGTGTTTGGTTTTGGGAGGTCTTCTGAATGGTTTTGGGAGGTCTTCTGAACCGCCCTACTCCTTATGGCTCCATCGGAACTCGTACTCCGCATCTTTAGCGATCTTCGATTGATTTCCGCCACACCCTCCTTCAATCCGGGAGATTGGCCTGCCCTTTGCTTAGACGCTCGAAGCATGCTCGCATTTGTCAGGAAGCTGTTCAGAAAAAAGGCGCAAGACCCGGAGACGTCAACCCCGCAAGCACCACCTCCCGGTGCTCCCCCTGGTCTTCCAGCTTTTGCCCGCCCTGCAGTTCCCTCTCCACAGGGTTCCGGTGTCGCGCCGGGAGCCTCGGTCGATTCCGCCAGTCCGGGCAGTATCCGGGTTTCCCTTTTGGGAATTGTCGGCTTGTTGCCCACGGACCTAAGGCCCACACAGGCTGCGGGTTCA
>VHDG01000931.1 GCA_016871475.1 Verrucomicrobiota bacterium | reverse complement strand
AACGCGACGAGCCAGGGTGTATCGATCTGCGGCAGGGGAGGGGGAGAGCTTTTCCTCCTCCAGCCTGGCGAGGACGAACTGGTCGATGGGATTATTGGGCCACGACTTGTTTTTCACCTTTGGGGGAGTGACGGGTGCTGGCTTCGTGAAGGCCCAGTGCTGTTTGTATTCGGCGCCGCTGGAGACCCATCGCTTGAGAACATCCTTCTCAGCCGCTGTCAGCTCCACTTTGGTTGAGGGAGGCGGCATGACTTCGTCGGGGTCGGAGGTGAGGATTCGTTTGACGAACTCGCTCTGTTCGGGTTGGCCCGGGACGATCGGCACGGCACCTGATTTTGCAGCTTGGAGGGCGGATTCGCGCAGATCGAGCCGGAGCTTGGCTTTGCGTGTGGCGTCGTCGGGGCCGTGGCATTTGAAGCAGTGGCGGGAGAGCAGAGGGCGGACCTCCCTCGTAAAATCCGGTGCGGCAGAATGGGCGGCGCGCGGTGCATGCAGCGGAATGATCGCGCACAACCATCCGAGGAGCAGAGTTGGCTTAAGGTTCATGGACTGGGTCATTGATCGAACAGTTATCCCGTAGCATCCGATACATCGAAAGACTGCGCCGTGAGCTTGGCTATTCAGAGGCAGGCGCAGTCAAGAACACATCCCTTCGACCTTTTCGGCGAGGCTCATTTGAATGTCCGTTGTTCGTCTTCTTCTAATCACCCTTATTAACTTCTCCTAATTCGTGAAAGTTTTCACAAACTCCCTTGCCGGGTTTGCCAGCGTGCGAGTAATTAATTCCTGGCTGATCTTTTTGGCTGGTTTGGAGCGGGCAGTGGTTGAGCTGAGGCACCTGAAGCTCATCCGGTTGTTAATGCAAATAAGCATTGACGCGGAAGCCTCAGTGTTAGTCCTATCACGCGTCGTTCGCCCAACCGGGCATAAGATTTACCCAACAAAACCAAACAACGACGGCCGTCTTTAGGCAACATATGTCCGATATTTTTCCCAGGTGGACGAACCGGCTACCCGCGATGGCGGTGCTCTTCGTCCTGCTGTTTGGAGGGGGTGCTGTGACGGGGATCTGGTATTACTTCACGCCCAAGTACACCCGAGTAGGTTACCAACCCGTTCAACCCGTGCCGTTCCCGCATGACGTGCATGTGGACCAGGTGGGATTGGATTGTCGTTATTGCCATTCCCAGGTGGAGAAGAGTTGGTACTCGAACATCCCTTCCTCTTCCACCTGCATGAATTGCCACAATCAGATTCTGAAGGAGGATCCGAGGCTGGCGTTGGTTCGGGACACTGCGCAGAGCGGGGGATCTGTTCCTTGGGTTCAGATTCACAAGGTGCCGGACTATGTATATTTCAACCATTCAGTCCACGTAAACCGGGGTGTGAGCTGCGTGCACTGTCATGGCGAGGTGAACAAGATGAAGGAGGTGCACCACGAGAAGCCGCTGAGCATGACCTTCTGCCTCGACTGCCATCGCAACCCGGGTCCGAATCTTCGTCCCCTCGACAAAATCACCGATCTGAGCTGGAAGCACACCGATGCGGATGTGCAGAAATCTCAGGGAGAACAATTTGTGCATGATTGGAAGGTGAACGCCTCTCAGAACTGCTCCGCCTGTCATCGATGAAAACCATCCCGCCTCCTTGCCCTGAGCCAGAGAGCGGCCAGAAATACTGGCGCAGCCTCGATCAGCTATCTGACACCCCTGAATTTCGGCAGTTTGTGGAGCGCGAGTTCCCTGTCGGCGCGAGC
>VHDG01000930.1 GCA_016871475.1 Verrucomicrobiota bacterium | reverse complement strand
TGTTGTCACCAGGTGTGGCCCAGCCTTTGAAAGAAACATTCTGGGATTCGATCGTCTGCACCGTCTGATCGAGGCGGGCGGTCATCTGTGGCTGAACGACCGAAAAACCATCCTTCTGATATCTCGGCAAATCCTCAGGCAAGGTGGCCATCTCGCCCATCAGAACCACGAGATCCTTCTGGGTGAGGAGCAGAAAGCCCGCCACGAACTCATGCGCGGCGCTGGCCCGGGCCATGCCGATCGCGGCGTTCAACTCATCAACCGTCCCGTAAGCCTCGACCCGGGGATGGATCTTGGATACCCGCCTGTTATACATTAAACCGGTGATTCCGTGGTCGCCGGTGCGTGTTGCAATGCTCATGGATTCTTCAATCGATTCTTCAAGATGACAAAAGTTGGGCCACGATCAACCCACACTTTTCGAATGGCATCCAGCACCGGGGTCGGCATCTCAGTGAGCGAACCCAGCACCAAATCCTCATCCCCGTCTCCATCCACATCACCCGCTTCCAACGTAAGCCATCGACCAATCGTGGATTCACTGAATGCCCGGGCCTTGAACCCCAGTTTTCCCTTGCCCGCGGTGTTTTCCAGGTAAACGAACGATTCGTCCTGCGGCCGGGTGTAGTCCGGAAAGAAGGAGATCGCTGCAATGTCCAAGTCGCCATCCTTGTCAAAATCCCGCGCCACCGCCCGATAGGCCCCGTTCATGGGGTAGCTCCAGACCTCGTCAGCCTTCAGACCTTCGCGTCGTAACAGGATCCTGATCGCATGATGCGGGCGCATCGGTGAGTTGTTGAAATCCGCATTGTCCCCGTTGGTCACGAGAAAATCCTCCCGGCCGTCGGCGTCGAAGTCCGCCATCTCGAAGCCGCTATGCCCCCAGCCAGGGTCCTTTTGCCAGACGGTGTGTTGCTGGAACCCCCCGCGGCCATCGCCAATCCAGACGTAGAACGCCTCCAGAGCCTGGCCAAAAAGTGTGCCGATGTCCGGCTTGCCGTCGTTATTGAAATCCCGCACCACCGCCCGCAGTGCTCCCGGCTTCTTCAGGAGCGAATGCTCCTCATATTCCCCTGAGGGCTTACGGGCCAGCCAGCTGAGTTCCCCCAGCATGTTCCCAAACTCACAAACCACGACATCCTCCAGACCGTCGCTGTTCAGGTCGGCCACCTGAATGTCCGACAACCTGGACCTGAGAGGGCCCAAGACCCGGCGCGTCATGCGGTTCTGGTTGCGTTCATAGAAAAGCACCTGCCCATGACGTTGATCCCGGGGAAAAAAGTGCCCTATGCAGGCGAAGTACAGGCCCTTGCCGGTTTGTGCCATTGCCGTCGGAATGTTCTTCAGCTCGATCGATCTCATCGCGCCCCCGTCCGCCCCGATCAAATCCACGCCCTGAAACGTCGCGTCCCCAACCATCACCGCCCGATCAGCGGGCATGACCTTCAGAAAAGTGGTCAGCGCAGGACTCCTGCGTCGCGGGGGCAGAAAGACCTCGAATTGAGGGAGCCCCATGGATGCAGTTTCAGCAGGCCGCGAATGCCCGGTGGTTTCGGGAGCAGCCTCCAGGTAGTAGGCACGAATGTCTTCGAACGCCTCCTTCGGGATCATGGGCTTGTCTGGAAAGTATTTCGCGGCGAGCAGGACCTCCATGTCCTCGAACGCTCCTTTGGGCGGCGGCGCAATCACCCCGGCCATGACTGCCATCTTGGGTAACAGCTCATCCTTCCACGTCGCACGATCCAGATGGGAAGGCTCCGGGAG
>VHDG01000929.1 GCA_016871475.1 Verrucomicrobiota bacterium | reverse complement strand
TCGGGGGAAATGGATGCGCTACACAGCGCGTTACCCGGACGGCACGGAGGAAGTTCTGCTCAACGTGCCCAACTACCACTTCGGCTGGCAGCGCAACTACGAGTTGAAAGAGCCCAAGCGTCTGCCCAAGGGCACCGAGTTGATCGTCGAGGCGGCATGGGACAACTCGCCGCTCAACCTCAACAACCCCGATCCCACCAAGACCGTCGGCTGGGGCGACCAGACGTTTCACGAAATGTTCTTCGCCACCTGTCGTTATGTTTATCCGGACGCCAAACCTGCGGGTGAGAAACGAACCGCAAGCGCTTTGCCGTCCACACAATAAGAGGATCGGCAAGCCGTCATCCGTCGCCAGGCACCCAGCTCATGGGATGGAGGTCGCGACTGTATTCCAGCCGGTAGATCTTGTTCGATTCGGCGACCCAGCAGAGCGTCAGGCGGATGACACCAGTGACAATGAAGTGCCCTCAAAGCTTCCTCAACCGGAAGAACTGCTGCGAGCCCGGCGCGGGCAGGGTCGTCACGCTCATTCCGGCTGTAACTTCAGTGTACTGGCTGACCATCGACCAACTCCCGGGCTGCAGGTCCGGGGACGATTCCAGCACGAAATCCACCAGCGCCGCGGGCCACGCAATCCGCACCGCTTCGCCAGCCCGTTCGATTTGCAGACTGGAGAGGACTGAATCGCCGCGAGAATCGGTCGTGTGGAAGACGGCTTCTAGCATTGCTGTTCCCTCGAGATTCGTGTAACCCCATTCGAACATGTCCGCGCAACTTGAGACAAATGACGCAGGGATTCCCGTTCGGTCGTTAGGAAACACTGGACTTAAGGTCTCGATCCTTGGTCTGGGCGGCGGTCATTTTTGCAGAACGCACATCAGCGAGTCCGACTCCGTGAACCTGGTCCATAGGGCGGTCGAGCTTGGGATTCGTTTCATGGACACCGCATGGGAATACCACGATGGCGAATCGGAACGCCGCATGGGCCTCGCCTTAAGGGGCTGCCGGGACAAGGTCATCCTCATGACCAAGGTCTGTGCCCGAGACCGGGCAACGGCCGAGGCACAGCTCCACGAGAGCCTGAGGCGCCTGCGATCCGATGTCATCGATGTGTGGCAGTTTCACGAAGTCAATTACGATAGCGACCCTGCCCTGATCTGCGGCGCCGACGGAGCCCTCGAAGCGGCGGTCGCCGCCAAGAAAGCTGGCAAGATTCGATTCATCGGCTTCACAGGCCATAAGAGCCCGCACATTTTTCTGGAAATGCTTCGGCTGGACTTCCCCTGGGACACGTGCCAGCTCCCCATCACGGTCATGGATCCGCACTATCGCAGCTTTATTTCAGAAGTGTTGCCGTTGCTCAACCAGCGGGGCATCGGCGCGATCGGAATGAAAAGCCTCGGCGGCGACGGTCAGTTCACCCGGGAGGTCGGGCTGACTCCGCGTCAATGCCGCGGGTTCGCCCTGTCGCAGCCAATCAGCACGCTCGTGTGTGGGATCGAATCGATCGAGAATTTGCAACAAGACATCGAAATCGCGCGCGGCTTCGTGCCCTTCGATGAAGCGGAACAAGGGGAGTTGCTACGGCGAGTTCGGTCGGTGGCGGTCGACGGTCGATACGAGTGGTATAAGAGCACCCAGTATTACGACTCAACTTACCATCGGAACCAGCACGGCTTTCCGCCGCTCGGACATGTTAGCGGCAAGCTTTCAGGATAGCCGCCCTGCCCGGGAAAGGCGTTTTGAAAGCTCGCATTGTGGCCTCGTGAAA
>VHDG01000928.1 GCA_016871475.1 Verrucomicrobiota bacterium | reverse complement strand
CCGGCTCTCATGCAGAGGATTCATTCCAGGCACCAGGCCACTCTGTACGAGGATGCATTCTCTCCTCTGTGCATGATTGCAAAGAACAACGCGGAAGCGGACGGGATCATGCGGATCCTCGAAGAACACTGTGCTTCAGTACCTCACCTGACTGCTGTGAGGAATGATATCTACGCGCGGTTGAGTCACGCGGACTACCACAAGGGAGCCGTGGCAGCTGAAGCCGCCCGGGTCTTGGGGATCTCCATTCAGGAAATCTTTGTAGCAGGTGATCATCTGAATGACCTGCCGATGCTCGATCGCGATGCTGCTGGATTCATCGCCGCCCCTTCCAACGCCATACCTGAGGTGAGGCAGAAAGTCGCCAGCCAGGGCGGCTACCTCAGTCCCCTGCCCTGCGGCCATGGCGTGCTGGATGCCCTCCAACACTTCCTCCCCAGCTTATGAACACATTGTTTGATCTAACCGGAGAAACGGCCGTTGTCATCGGCGCCACAGGAGCGCTGGGAGGCGCGATGGCGGAAGGGCTCGCGGCGGCGGGCGCGAAGGTCGCAGTCGTCGGTCGTAACAAGGATCGAGGGCTCCAACGCGTGCAGGCCATCACCAAGTCTGGCGGACACGCGGAATTCTTCGAGGCTGATGCCGTGGTCCGGGAAAGCCTGGCTCAGGCCCACAAAGCCGTGGTTGCGCGACTTGGTGCCCCCTCCATTCTCATCAACGCCGCAGGTGGAAACACCCCGGCCGTCACAGTCACAGCCGACCGCCCGTTCGAATCCATCCAGCTGCCCGATTGGAATGACAGCATGGCCCTCAACCTGAGCGGTGGAGCGCTCTTGCCCTGTCAGGAGTTTGGTCCGGGCATGTGCGAACGCGGGAAAGGAAGCATCATCAACATCGCCAGCGTGTCCGCCCACCTGCCCCTGTCACGGGTCGTGGCCTACTCTGCTGCAAAGGCCGCGGTGGCCAGCCTCACACGGTTTCTGGCTCGCGAATGGGCCGCCAAAGGCGTCCGCGTCAATTCCATCACCCCCGGATTCTTCCCGGCTGAACAGAATCGCAAGCTGCTTTTCAACGACGACGGCTCCCCCTCCGCTCGCACCCAATCCATCTGGAACCACACCCCCATGAAACGGTTCGGCACCCCGGACGAGCTCGTGGGTGCAACTGTGTTTCTCGCCAGCTCGCGAGCCAGTGGATTCATCACAGGGACTGACATCGTCGTCGACGGAGGTTTCCTGGCGCAAACGATCTAAAATCTCCACCGCCCATGTCCGCCCACGCCTCTCCATTGCTTGCACAAGCCATCGCTCCCGATCAGGGAAGTCTCTCAGCGGCTCAGATCTCGGAGGTCGTGGCCGGATGCCTGCCCGTCGAGGCCTACCGTGGACGGAAGGTTTTGCTGATCATTCCCGATGGGACACGCACCGCGCCCGTCGGAACCCTCTTCAAAGCCGTCCACTCCAGGATCGGCCACGTCGCAGGATCCATCGACATCATGATCGCTCTCGGCACTCATCAGCCGATGTCTGAGGAGGCTATCTGCAACCGGCTTGAAATCTCCATGGAGCAGCGCCGAAGCACCTACGCTGCCGTGCGCTTCTACAACCACGAGTGGGACAATCCTCAAGCTCTGCAGGTGGTAGGAACACTGACCGCTGAGGATGTGGAGAAAATTTCCGGCGGACGCTTCTCCATGGAGGTTCCGGTGGAGATCAATAAGAGAGTGTTCGAGTACGATGAGCTCCTGATCATCGGCCCCGTCTTCCCGCATGAAGTCGTGGGCTTCTC
>VHDG01000927.1 GCA_016871475.1 Verrucomicrobiota bacterium | reverse complement strand
AAGGCCGAGATCGCGGCGATGCGGAAGGAAATCCAGCGGCGCAAGGACTCGAAAGTCACGGCAAAGGCGACAGAGGATCGTCAGTTCCGCTTTTGGGATCAGTGGTTGCCGGAGGGGCAGGCCCATCGACTCCTAATGGTGGAGGTCGCGTCGCGGGCGTTGACCGATCTCACGCCTGGATTCGACCGGCTGTTCACCACCACCGGGCAGACAGCGCCGGAAGCGAAGTTCGAGCTTTCGCCTGACGGCCGATTCGTCGCTGCGACCATCAACACCACGCCACCGCCCTACAACGACTTCTTGAACAACGACATTTATCTGGTGTCGACGGACGGGTCGGGCGCGTTGAAAAACCTCACTGCTGACAACAAGGGGACCGACGGTGAGGCCGTCTTCGCGCCTGACAGCCGCTCGTTCGTCTACCGACGCACCGAGACGCCCTACTACAACGGAGAATTTGCCAAGCTCTGGCGACATGACCTGGCAAGTGGCAAGAACACGCCTCTCACTGAGGAACTTGACTATGGCATCGGAAGCGCCGCGTTTGGGCCCGATGGGCGGAGCCTGTGGGTGACCGCCGAGGAGAAGGGAGTATCGCCCATCTTCAAGATGCGCGCGGACGGATCGGGGTTCGCGTCCGTGTTCAAGACGGGGACAAGCAGCGGCTTTGACGTGGTTGGCAACAGAGCGGTGTTTCTGAACAGCACCGCCGAAAGACCGGATGAGCTGTTCGTGATGGAGCTCCGAACCGGCGCAGCACGCCAGGTGACCCGGTTCAATGAAGCCTTGCTTGTTCAGCTGGATCTGGCTCGACGGGAAGACTACTGGTTCGAAGGCGCGGCGGGTGACCGGATTCATGGCTCGGTCTTCTTCCCGCCTGGCTTCGATGCCTCGAAGCCCTATCCGTTGCTGCAGCTGATGCATGGCGGCCCACACACGATGGTGGGCGACGCGTGGAACTACCGCTGGAACGCGCACGTGTTTGCAGCTGCCGGCTACGTGGTGACGTGGGTGAACCGGCATGGCTCGACCGGATTCGGCGAAAAGTTCTGCCAAAGCATACTCAACGAATGGGGCGACAAGCCGCTGGAAGACATTCTCAAGAGCACGGATTATCTGCTCGCGCGCTTTCGAAACATTGATCCCAAGCGGCTGGCGGCTGCAGGCGGGAGCTACGGCGGTTACATGGCTGCGTGGGTCGCGGGCCACACCGACCGGTTCGCCTGCCTGATCAACCACGCGGGTGTGAACGATTTCATCACCCAGTACGGCGCGGATACCACCAGCTTCGGCTTTTCGAAGGTTCTGGGCGGCGCGCCGTGGGACAATCCCGAGGGCATGCAGCGCAACAATCCCACGACCTACGCGAAGAACTTCAAGACCCCCATGCTGATCATCCATGGGCAACTGGACTACCGCGTGCCCTACGTCAACGGGACAGCCCTCTACGGCATTTACAAGGCGATGAACCTGCCCGCGCGGCTGGTGGTATTCCCGAACGAGAACCACTGGATTCTCACCCCCCAGAACTCGATCTACTGGAACTGGGAGTTCCAGAGCTGGCTGGCCCGCTGGACCGGGGGCATCCCCACGTTGACCAAACCCACCTTCGATCCGGAGTAGCAGCAAATATGGTGCACGTAGCCGGGTTGGTTCCCCGACCGTCCTTCCGAAGTCGTTCAAATCGTTTTCGTGCACACAGGATTGCGACTGCGTGCTGCCAACAACGAGCCAGGTGATCATGAAGCAGACATCCAATTCCGATTGCCGGATCGCGATGGCAGTCCT
>VHDG01000926.1 GCA_016871475.1 Verrucomicrobiota bacterium | reverse complement strand
TGCACCAAGTTGTCGATCTTCGTGCCCTCCCCGATCACCGTCGGACCCAATGCCCCACGGTCGATGGCGACGTTCGCCCCAATCTCAACATCCGCTTCGATCACCACTTTCCCGATTCGCGGTACCTTGCGGTGTTTTCCCCTGTCCAGAACATACCCATATCCATCGGAACCGATCACGCTCCCAGCATGCACCACCACGCGGGTTCCCAGTTCACACCCCGAATACACCACCACGTTGGGATGTAACCGGACGAAATCGCCGATGGAGGCTGTTCTTCCGATGTGGTTCCCCCCATCAGAACACTACCTTGACCAATCGTGACATCAGGCCCCACCGAACAAAACGCACCGATGTGGGCGGAGGGGTGGATCACCGCACTCGCATGGACGGACGCCTGAGGACTGATTCCCGGCTCGAATGTTTCCTCAGGATCAAACAATTCGATAGCCCGCGCCATGGCGTCCCGCGCGGACGAAACTCGGATGATGGCTTTGCCAGGGGCCGCGCCCTCGACAGTAGTGATGATAGCGGCGGCCTGGCTCCCAGCGGCAGCTGCGAAGAATGTTGCGTTCTCAGCAAAAGTCAGATCGCCAGAGCGCGCATCCGCCGCCGCAGCCACTCCCGTGATCAGAATACTGCCGTCACCCTCCAACACGCCCTGAATGCGTCGGGCTAACTCGCTGACTGTGATCTCGAGGACATGACGAATTCAGCTTCGCGGACACCCTGTCATCACCTCAGCAGTCGTGTCCCAAACTTTTAACCGAAGACAGGCAAGGATGTCGCGAGGATGGAAGGTCGTGGTCCTCGGATTCTGCAACTCAGGAATCCCCCGCATGGCTTCCGGCAAACGATAGAATGGAATCTTTGAGTTGAGATGGTGGACATGGTGGTAACCGATGTTGGCGGTGAACCAGTTCATCCAAGCCGACATGCGGAGAAAGCTTGATGACTCCAATGCCGCCAACTCATAGGTCCAGCCGCCCCGGGAACGAAACTTCACATCTGGAAAATTGTGCTGCGCATAGAACAGATAGGATCCAACTCCGTAGAGCAGGAAGGAGGGGAGCGTCTGGACACATAAAACAGCCGTCCACCCTCCGTAGGCATGGAGCCCAACACCCATCGCGACATGAACAAGGAACGAGATAAGGCAATCCGAGTGACGCCGTGGCTGCCTCACAAACGGGCCCAGGCACATGCCCATCAAGAAAATAGACACGTAGCCAAATAAGAGTGTGAGCGGATGTCGCATGGCGAGATACCGGACTCGGGCATACCGAGATGACTTCCGATAACCGTCCGCCGTCATGATTGGGAACGAACCGATGTGCGATCCGAGCAGTTGGGAATTGTGGTTGTGGTGATGATTGTGGGACGACCGCCAGATGCTTGGAGGACTCAGCGCCCAAACACCAAAAACTGTCATCAACGCTCCGGCCAGGGGGCTGTTGGGGAGGATCGAGTGATGTTGGTGATCGTGATAGATGACGAACATTCGCAATGCCAGCAACCCCAGAAGAACGCCGGCGAGAAGCTTCATCCCGAGGTTGGGGAGCATCAGGGCCCCCACCCATGCTAGAACGAGGAGAACCAGGGTTGATGACACCGCCAGCCAACTTCTACCCGGCAACTCAGAAGCAAACGGCACGGTAGCAAGGATCAGGTCCTTTCCTTGGCGATGACCTGCGACCGGAAACGTGATTAAAGCATCGGGAGATGGGAGACCCTGAACACCGCTGAACGAGCTGGCCCTGGGACGGCGGGGCTCTTTGGTCGAAGGAATCACTG
>VHDG01000925.1 GCA_016871475.1 Verrucomicrobiota bacterium | reverse complement strand
TTCTCGGGGTTGCCACTCTTCTCGTCAGCGCGCTGACCGGAGAATTGGTGCGCTACTTCGAGCGCCGTTACCTGGAGAGTGAGATCACGCTGCAGACTCAGCGGGTGTTCTCGACGCTGTCTGCTGCCGCCATGGACTCGGTCATCTCAGCCGACCGTCCCATCCTCCAAACGCTCGTCAGCGGGGTTGTCACCAATGATCCCTCCATCGTCACTTTCAGCATTCAGGACGCAAGAGGGCGTTCTCTCGCGGCCTGGGACAAGGAGCATGACCCTGAGAACGTTCGGACCTTCAAGGAACCGCTGACCTATGAAGGCGATTCCTATGGAGCTCTAAGCATCACATGGGATACGCGGGAGCGGATGGCGACCATCCACTATCATGTAAACAACATGAGGTTGTTGGTGTTTTGCTCGCTGCTGATCCTGTCGGCCACAATATTGGGATGCCTGGACTGGTTTCTTCTCAGACCCATCCAACGCTTGAGCCGGACCCTTGCCGGAGACAAGTCAGTGGATACGCCCCTGCCTGGGGATCTCACGGCAAAGGAGATCGCGGAGTTGCAACAGGTTTTGAGGGAACGGCTCGAGACGGAAGAGACCCTCAAGTTCACGCGCTTCTACATTGATCAGGCGGGGGATCCGACGTTCTGGCTCACGCGGGAAGGGCGTTTCCATTACGCGAACGAAGCCGCCCTGAAACTGCTCGGGGTCAAACGTGAACAGGTCCCTGAGCTTTCTGTGGAGAACGTCTTTCCAGCCTTTGATAGCCGACGGTGGAAGGAGTTCTGGTCTGGGTTGCGCGAATCCCAGGGATTCACGCTGGATTGTCGGTGTCGTCGCTCGGATGGTGGCGAGTTCCCTACCAGCACCACCATCAACTATATCGAGCATGAGGACCGTAGCTATTGTTGCGCGTTCGTCCGGGATATCACCGAAAGACGCAAGGCGGAGGAGGCCCTGAAGAAAGCTCACGATGAACTTGAGCAACGCGTTGAGGAGAGAACCCTTGAGCTCCGCAACGAGGTGGCAGAGCGCAAAGTCGCTGAGATCGCGGCTCAGGAGGCACGGGTCGCTGCCGAATCTGCCAACCGGGCCAAAAGCGAATTCCTCGCCACGATGAGCCATGAAATCCGGACCCCGATGAACGCGGTCCTGGGCTTTGCCAGCATCCTCCAGAGCACGAAGCTCGACGAGGAACAGCTGGACTTCGTCAACACGATCAGATCCTCCGGCGACAGTCTTCTGGCGTTGATCAACGACATCCTCGACTTCTCAAAAATCGAGGCGGGCCAGCTGCAGCTGGAGCAGTTCGGTTTCGACATGCCCCAGATGATTGAGGAGGTTGCCTCGCTGATGGCCTCGAGGGCGGAGGAACGTCATCTTCAACTGGCGGTGTATTGCAGCCCGGAGCTTCCGAGGGATTGGGTCGGGGATCCGATTCGCCTCAGGCAAATCCTTCTCAATCTGACCGGCAACGCGATCAAGTTTACCGAGAAAGGCCACGTGCTCATCGAGGCCTCTCTGGAGGCCAAACCTGAAGATCCCACGCTCTCCCAGCTTGTAATCTCGGTGTCCGACACCGGAATCGGGATCGCCGAGGAGGATCAAAAGCAGTTGTTCGGAAAATTTCACCAGGTTGATTCCTCGAACACCCGAAAGTTTGGGGGCACCGGTCTCGGCCTGGCGATCTGCCGCATGTTGGTGGAAGCCATGAAAGGCCGAATCACGGTTCAAAGCGAACTGGGTAAAGGTTCCACATTCACCATCACTTTGCCGATGCTCGGTGGAACTGTTCATG
>VHDG01000924.1 GCA_016871475.1 Verrucomicrobiota bacterium | reverse complement strand
CCCACCCAGACGCTGATCGACCTCAGCCATTGGCTGCAGAAGTGGATCTACCTGATTCTTCCTGCAGTGGGACTTGGGATATACGGCTGGCTGATGTGGATCAAGACCGCGAAAGGTCGCGAGTTTTGGGATAAATACCGGATCCGAATCCCGATGTTCGGTCACATCGCGCACAAGATCTGTCTGGCGCGGTTCACGAGGACCCTGGCTTCCATGGTACGCAGCGGTGTGCCGATTCTGGAGGTGATGGGGATCGTGGCCAACACCTGCGGAAACGTGGTGATGGGGAAGGCGATCCGTGTGGCGACGACGGACATTGAGAAAGGCGAGGGACTCGCGCATGCGGTGTCCAAGCATCCCATTTTTCCCTCCATGTTGATTCGCATGATGACCGCAGGAGAGCAAACGGGTAAGCTGGAGCAGATGCTGGAGCGGGTTTCTGACTTTTACGACGACGAGGTGGAAACGATTCTTTCAGGCTTAACGTCGCTGATCGAACCGCTCTTGATTGTGTTCCTGGGCACCACAGTCGGCGGAATTGCGATCTGTATGTTCCTGCCCATCTTCAAGATGTCGGAGATTGTGAATGGCAAGTAGGAGGCGCGGCAAGAGGGCGTCTGTGGGTCCGGGATAGGGACACAGGGCAGCCCATGGGGCACCGGGTTACGCGAGAACCCGGTGCCCTTTTTTTTGTATTGGTTTTCGCCGTTCGCTGAATAAGATCCCGCCTCGTTTTGAAAACGAACTTCGGCCGCAAGGCCGTCGAATCATCTTGAACTATGCCACTGACACACACACGTGAACTGTTTGCCAAAGCCCTGAAGGGCAAATACGCCCTCGGAGCCTTCAATGTGAACAACATGGAGATGCTCCAGGCCATCGTGGAGGCTTGTGAGGAAGAAAAAGCTCCCGTCATGCTCCAGATCTCCAAGGGAGCCAGGCAGTACGCCAACCCGGTCTATCTCAAGAAGCTCATCGAGGCCGCCGTGAGCATCTCCACCATCCCCATCGCGGTGCATCTCGATCACGGCGACACGTTCGAGCTCTGCAAGGAGTGCATCGACGAGGGGTTCACGAGTGTGATGATCGACGCGAGCCATGAGTCATTTGAAAAGAACGTGGAAATCTGCCGCAAGGTCGTGGATTACGCGCACAAGCATAACTGCGTCGTGGAGGGCGAGCTCGGGCATCTGGTCGGCGCCCAGTTTGACGAAGGCGAAGAGGGCGGAGGATATTCCGCAGGCGGTCACTACACCCATCCTGAGGAGGCGGTGAAGTTTGTCCGCGAGTCAGGAGTGGATTCCTTGGCGGTTGCGATTGGCAACTCCCATGGCGCTTACAAGTTCAAGGGTGAGCAGCATCTGGATCTGGAGCGTTTGAAAAACATCAAGGCCGCCCTCATGGAGGCTGGGCTGGGCGATTATCCGCTGGTGTTGCACGGGGCCTCCAGCGTCCCGAAGGACCTGGCTGCCGAGATCAACAAGTACGGTGGCAATCTGGGAACCGACACGGCAGGTGTTCCTGAGGTAGACATCGAGGTGGCCCGTCGGACCGGCTGCACCAAGGTCAACATCGACACCGATCTGCGAATGGCGATGACGGCCGGGATTCGCAAGGCGCTCTGGGAGAATCCGAAGGAGTTTGATCCGCGCAAGTATCTGACCCCGGCGCGGAAGCTGGTGAAGGAGCTGGTACGGCACAAGGTGCGCAACGTGCTCTGTTGCTCCGGGCAGGCTTTCTGAGGCAAACCGGATTCTGAACTGAAAGTCATCGTTTATGGAAGCCTCTGCATTTCCCCGGATCCCCA
>VHDG01000923.1 GCA_016871475.1 Verrucomicrobiota bacterium | reverse complement strand
GCCCTCGCAGTCATGCCTTTCGTGAAATACCCCACGGCCTCCAATAATCTCGGGAACGGGGCCTACGAGGGAGGAGTCATCATCCCGTTGGCGGTAGAGCTGCCCTGGGGATGGGGCATGGGTGTCATGACAGAGTTTGACATCAATGAGAACGCGTCGGGAAGCGGCCACCACACCGAGTTCGTGAACTCGATCACTTTCGCCCATGACATCGTGGGAGACCTGGGCGGCTACGTGGAGTTCTGGAGCCTGGTGCCCAACCACAACAGTCAGAAGTGGGTGGGAACTGTGGATCTGGGTTTAACCTACGGACTGACCGACGACATCCAGCTCGATGGCGGAGTGAACATCGGAGTCACCCGCTCCGCTGAAGACATCAGCCCGTTTCTGGGTGTCTCGATTCGATTCTAGCATCGTTCAGAGGACAAAGTTCCCAACCCATCATCGTTATGACAAAGACATCCATGAATGCATTCAGCGTCGCGGGAACTGTCCTCCTCTCATTCCGTTGCTTCGGCCGAACCTCGGCAACGCTGCTGATGCGGCTGCTGTGGGCGGCAGGCAGAAAGCCTGTCACGCCGGAGCAAAGGCGATTGTTCATCCGCTCATGGCCCCCAAAGCTGCCCGGGCTGATGCGTCTGGCAGGAAGGATGGCGACCTCAAAGTCATCAAGGAGCCGATGGAACGAGCCAAGGACATGATCACTGCCGGCAAGTAGTCGGCTCTGAAGCCATGGCTGAGGACAGCTGGGCTGGATGAACATCTCGGGTCCTGCGGAGAAAGCATTATGTTGAAGCGCATTCTTGGATCAGTAGGTGTGCTGGTGGTGGGGTTCGTCTTGGTGGTGGGGCTGGTGTACCTGGAGCTCAGGGCCATCATCGGCATCATCGAGATCGAAGGCACCCAACGGATCCCCATTTACCGGGAGGCAGTGAAGGTCCGTAATCAGGCGGACGATGTCCGAAGCGCCGTCGCCCGCGGATTCCTCGCGGTCCGGGAAGGAGACCTGGACCAGATCCGGACCGATGTGAGTGTCCGCCTGAAGGATCTCCAGGATAGCCTGCAGATCCTTACTTCCCCGGCGTTCACACCGGCTCACGCAAGTCCGGTCGTGTTGACCGGCCTTCCCTCCGATGTCACCAATGATTTTCCACGGAACATCGGCTCGCTGCTCCAGGCCATCCGAATCAACCAGGAGGCGTTCGCCGCAGCAGCCTTGAGGTCGATCGAGCTGGCAAAGACCCAGATGGCCAATCGAACGCGCCTCTCCCAGGAGAGGCTCGAGCTGGAGAGGTCGTTTCGCGGATCGCTGGAGGCGCAGACTGCCGACCCTGCCGGATTCCAGGTGATGGCGCGGGGTGTGTTGACCGTGCTGCACAGCGCCAGCATTCAGGATCTCAACTTCGCCGGACGCACGAGGTTCAACGAGGGCCTGAAAGCACTTCGAAAGGTGCAGACCGAGACCTCCAAACCTTTACTGGACGATGTGGAATCCCGGTTCGGAAAAGCATTCGAGACCGCCGCTGCCGTGCTTGCTTCCGGGGCGGACTTCCAGGGGTTCGAGACCCATGCCACAAGCCTGCAGATCAAGATAGGAGCTCTCACCCGGACAGCGGAAACCGAGTTCGATGCGGGACAGGCCCATCTCGGTGCGAGATCCGATCGCACCTCGAAACTGAGCCTCGCAATCTCCTGCATCTGCATGGTGACCGGGATTGGCATCGCCATATGGATTGCCCTGCGGCTGACCCGTCAACTGGCAGGCGTGGTGCGTGACGTGAATGAGGGAGCCACTCAAGTGGGCGTTGCG
>VHDG01000922.1 GCA_016871475.1 Verrucomicrobiota bacterium | reverse complement strand
CCGGACGCGACGATGCCCGGGCGGACGTCCTTCAGCAGTTGTCAGCCATCCTGAGCGTGCCTCTCGACGTGCAGGTGGGCGGAACCAGGGTGGGTTCCGCGGCGAAAGCGAGCCTCCAGCAGGTCATCGAGGAATGGGAACCTTCGCAACTGGATCCGATGGTGGCCCGAAAGATCGCACAATTGGATGCGCTCCAACTCCGCTCAGGACCCGTCCATGCGGATCTGGTCATCGCCTACCGGGACACGTTGAAGGAATTTCAAGTTCAGAAAGGCGCCGCGGGGGGATCCACCGCATCGAGGCTCCAACTGTTGCCGAATGCGAAGCTGGTTCAGAAGCGTCTGGTGGAGAAGCTGAACGCCCTGGATCGCAAACGGACGCAGGCCGATGCCGAGGAAGCCGCGCTCAACCAAAGCCGGCGGCCCGCTCCCTAGTGTAGTGTCCTCCTTTGCCCATATGTGAGCTTCCTTTCGGGGCCTCAATCCGATCAACTTAACGGCGTGGCACGGAACTTTTACATCGACTCCCAACCGCCTGGCTCGCAGTTGCGAATCAACTACGCCGCCGAACTCAACCCGCAACAGTGCCAGGCGGTGATGGCAACCGCCGGACCCGCGCTCGTCATCGCTGGCGCCGGGTCAGGCAAGACCCGGACCCTTGTCTATCGCGTCGCGTTCCTCATCGAACAAGGCATCGCCCCGGACCGGATCCTCCTGCTCACTTTCACCAATAAGGCAGCCCATGAGATGATGCGTCGCGCCTCCGATCTCCTTGGAATGGAAACCCGGGGGCTCTGCGGAGGAACTTTTCACTCCATCGGAGCACGCATGCTGCGGCAAAACGCAGCCAAGGCCGGTTTGCAGCCTGACTTCACCATCCTCGATCGCGAGGACAGCCGCGACATGATCAAAGCGGTGCTCGGGGCTCGCAAGGAGGATGACAGGGAGTCGATGTTTCCGAAGCCTGACGCCCTGCTCGACCTGTTCTCGCTTGCGGTGAACAAGCATCCCACGCTTCGGGAAGCCATCGACCGCGAGTATCCGCAGTTTCTTCACATCGCCGATGAAATCAGTTCAGTGCACAAGGCTTTCAACGACAGGAAACGAGCCGCGAACGTCGTGGACTTCGATGATCTGCTCTCCGCCTGGCTGCACCTGCTCGAAACCCAGACCGACGTCCGCGAGCGATATCAGGACCAGTTTCTCTACATTCTGGTGGATGAATACCAGGACACCAACACGGTGCAGGGGCGGATCGTGGATCTCCTGGCGGCACGAAGGAAGAATCTGATGGTCGTGGGAGACGACTCACAGAGCATTTACTCCTGGCGTGGAGCCAACAGCCGAAACCTCCTCGAATTCCCTTCGCGCTACCCGGGAGCCTCCATCTACAAGATCGAGACCAATTACCGGAGCACACCGGAGATCCTGAACCTCGCCAACGCGATCTTCGCCTCCACCCCTCAACCCTTCGCCAAGAAGCTCAACTCATCTCGTCCCTCAGGAATGAGACCGGCTGTGGCTGAAGCGGAGGATTGTCTGATGCAGGCCGCTTTCGTTGGCATGCGTGTCCTGCAACTTCGGGAGGAGGGCGTGAGCCTGAATCAGATCGCGGTCCTCTACCGCTCCCACTTCCACACCCTCGATCTTCAGCTGGAGCTGACGCGACGTAGGATCCCGTTCACGATCACGAGCGGCCTCCGTTTTTTCGAGCAAGCCCATGTCAAGGACGTCTGCGCGTTCCTGCGCTTGATGGCGAATCCACGGGATGAGCTATCGTTCAAACGACTCGCCACGATGCTCCCCGGGATTG
>VHDG01000921.1 GCA_016871475.1 Verrucomicrobiota bacterium | reverse complement strand
AGCCGGGCCATCTTGGACAGTTAGTTTTTCAGACAGGCGATAACCAGGTCCGCCGCTGAGGATGACGTCCTCGTCGCCACATTGGATATTGGCCTCCGAGCGTAGGGCTTGGCAGATTCGGTCTCGCATCCCGCGAATCAGGCCTGAAGTACCGTTCTGCCCAGTTTTGAGTCCGAGCTTCTCCGCGAAATCCTCACCGCTGTACGCGACGAATGCATTGCCCCTCCTAAGCCGCAATAGCTCGAGGGCCCTCCGACGCCGTTGGGATCGACGGCCGCTGCAGATGTCGATACCGCAGAGCTCCACGCGGTCCGGGAAGAACTCCATCGTGCCGCCAGTGAATGGACGCGTACCGGAGGGAGGCCCGGCGCCGTTCCGTTCTTGCGCGCTGGGAGCCACAGGTTCCAGGCGCGACAGCATCTCGACGATGGCCTTGTCGAGCGTTTTGCCCGTTTCCTCAAAGGGCTTTGGAACGTAGTCGGCGATCCCCTTCTTCATCATCTCAACCGACTGGATCGGCCGATCATTTCCATGGGCTGTGATCGCGATGATTTGCAGCCTTCGCTTGCCATCCTGGCGAATTATCTCGTCGATCAGGTTCTCGCCGTTCTGGATTCGCGCCAAGCCGTGCCTTGAATGGACGGGAAGTTGAAGATCGATCAGAAAATAATCGTACTGATTGACCTCGACGAGTTGGCGCGCGGCTGCCACCGATTCTGCGGTGTCGTACTCGTGGTTCAGTGAAGTCAGAATGTCCACGATGGCATTGATGATCTCCGGGTCATCGTCAATAACAAGTGCGCGTGGCTTCATTTGCCCGTCTCCGACCATCCCTGGAAAGGCAACACAACTGACACAGACGTCCCGGCACCTTCGGTACTTTCGATGAGAAGAGTTCCTCCGTGCGCCTCGACGTAGCGTTGGGCAGTTGGCAAGCCGAAGCCAGTGCCATTGCCTTTTTTGCTGATGCGGCCTGGTACGAACGCCCGCAGTTCGCAGAGATCGTCGCCGCTGATGCCGATCCCATTGTCCGCAACCACGATTCGAATCTCGGTATCCTCGATGACACTTGCGGCGACGGAAATCTCTCCCGATCTGGCACTCGCCTCGCGCGCGAGCACAGCCTCAAATGCATTAACCAAGACGTTGCGCAATGCCGCAAGTATGTAGTGTCGGGCCATTGGGAACCCGATCTGCGGAGGCACGGAGATCGCCAATGGAATCTCATCGACCGCAAAATCCATGCTGCCCACGTACTGAACCGCCATCTGGCGAACGTCCGCGATCAGGTCCGCTACGCTTTCGATGGTCCGGGCTGGCGGCACGGGCTCGGAATACGCCCTCATGTCGTTGATGAATCGTTCCAGGAGGTCCAGACGCTTGGCGATCGTTTCCAGCCCGCGGCCTATGGAATCTGAATCGACGTCCTGGCGCTTCACTTTATCCCGAAGCTTGCTCGTTGTGGCTTTCAAGGGGGTAAGAATACCCCGTAGTTCGTGGACAGCCGATCCGGCCATCAGGTCGTACAATTGTTCTGCGAGGCGGTGAACCTTCCGGGCAACCCGCTCGCCGTGCGTATTGGCAAGTGAATTGACCTCGTCGAGCAGCCGAGGAAATCCACCCTGGCGGCGATCACTCTCGACTCTCCCGCGGCGTCGACGATCAAAGCTGCGCTCAGCCGCCTTGCGAACAAACCCATTCGAATCCTCAGTCAGCTTGGCCGCCAGCGGCGCAAACTCGTCGTCTGGCAGTGCTGACAACAGCAATGCGATCTCTTTGCGGACTTCCCATTTGGGGTCTTCAGCCAACGCGTG
>VHDG01000920.1 GCA_016871475.1 Verrucomicrobiota bacterium | reverse complement strand
ACCGGTCGTGTCCACCGCCTTCACCGCAGGTGCGGCGACATGGATCACTTCGTGCGAAGTCACGCCCAAGGCGCCATTGGCGCCCAGCGTGATCAGCACCGTGCCCGCCCCGCGGGACTGCAGCGCACGGGCCGCTCGCTCCGCTTCCTTGAGATTTGAAACGGACAGTCCGGTCATTGCGGCGGCTTCGCTTTCGTTAGGCGCGAGCAGATCGGTCAGGCGAAGCAATTCATCGGACACCGGGCCGCTGGGCGCTGGGTTCAGGATGGTCAACACCGATGGATTCTCCTTCGCAATACGGAATGCCTCGAGGTTGCACTCCATGGGAATCTCCATCTGGCAGACCACGATGTGGGCCGATTGAATGGAAGCGGTGGCCCGCCGCACCTCCTGGGGAGTCAATGCCTGGTTCGCTCCGGGCACGACGAGGATGCTGTTCTGTCCGGTGTTCTCGTCCACCCAGATCGGCGCGACGCCGGAGGACAGGCGGTCATCGAAGAAAACGAACTCGGTGTTGATGTTCTCTTCCGCGTAATGCCGGGCCGTCTCCTTCCCGATCGCATCGTTGCCGAGCTTGACCACCATCGTCACGCTCGCGCCCAAACGCGCGGCCATCACCGCCTGATTGGAGCCCTTGCCGCCGAAGCCCGTGATGTAGCTGCTGCCCACGAGAGTCTCGCCGGGATTCGGCAGCCGGGCCGCCCGGGTGATCTGATCGTGCATCGAACTCCCGACCACACAGACCCTCGGATCGGGGTTCATAGGCGAGTCACGAGTTGCGGAGGCTGCACCGCTTTGCCTGCGCTGATCACGCTGTATTCTTCCGTGAAGATATGGATGCGGATGTCGCAAAAGGCATCGGCGTCCCGCCCTGCGATGCCGGCGATCTCCGTGGAGAAGCAACGCTCCATGGCCGCGACGCTGTCCCACCACAACTCGGCGGTGCCATCGTAGGTCGGTTCGACGCCGTCCCCGTCCGGTTGATGGTCGAGGGCGATGTTGATCCTGTATTCGCGGCAGTCCGGCAGTTGGGAGGAGAGCTTGGTGTGATCGATCAGCCAGCGCCGCTTGAATTCTTCGCGCGACATGCCGCTTTTGCGTTTCAAAAGAGCGATGAGTTTTACCATAGAAATGTTCGCTGGGGTGGTGAGTGGAGGTTGAGACAGCGATTAATTGTCACGCTGCGGAAACTGGCAGCGGAGCCAAACGCAGGTCAAACAAAATGCAGCAATTCTCATTGTGATCTCATGGGGCCCCGGCTGGTGGATCGCCTTCCTGGGAGCGCCGGCGTCTCGCCGGCGAGACGCCGGCGCTCCCAGGGGCCAAAATGAGAATTGCTGAACAAAATGCGGCCGTTGGCGGACCGCCCTAGCGCCAAGCCTCTTGGCACACTTTCCGCGTCCTGAGAACAGATGAGACACCCGGGTTAGCGAAACGCCAACGTCGGATGATCTTGATCGCGGCGTTCTTACGGCGACCGCTGATACACCACCCAGAACGCCGTGTCTTCCTCTGTCAGTGCAACGCCCTTCTCCATCAACTCCCGGCCGGTCGCTGATTGAGGAATCTTCTGTTCAGGAACAGGATCAATGTTGTGCACCATCGGAAACAGAGGCCCCGACCCGAAGTTTCCGGTCGATGAGTCCGTGGGGCTCGGACGAATCGGACCGGCATACGCTTTGAGCCGATACGACGACGCCGGGGCAAGGTTGCGCAGCTTCAACCCGCCAGCTCGCACTTTCGTAACCTCTTCGGATGCTCCCTTTCCTGCCCGGGCATCGATTCGATACACGACGCCTCGACCCTGGTCTGGAAAGTCG
>VHDG01000919.1 GCA_016871475.1 Verrucomicrobiota bacterium | reverse complement strand
CTGCCTGCTTGGCCCAATCGAGATCGAAGCCGGTGCCGCCGGCGCTGCCCGCATACATCTCACGAAGCTCGGCCAGGTTTTTGCCTGCGAAGTCATCGCCTT
This sequence comes from Verrucomicrobiota bacterium, assembly GCA_016871475.1. GTDB lineage: Bacteria > Verrucomicrobiota > Verrucomicrobiia > Limisphaerales > UBA11320 > UBA11320. The sequence goes on along the minus strand of VHDG01000919.1, from coordinate 1,723 downwards.
TGAACAGAGGTTTCACAGGCAGCAGGAAATTACCGCTCGCATCGGTCGGGTAGAACCCATCAACAGTCGAAGCCATCCCCGAAGGCGCTTTCAGCTCGAAGAAGTCGACGTTGTTCTCGCTGACCCACACGGTTGATGAGCCTGGCGCGTCGAAATTAAACAGGGCTCCATCGGTTCGCCATTGGTCTTCGGGGTCCTGAAAATTGCCCACCTCGAATCCGTTGTTTCCGAAGATGATGAAGTCGAGGCCATAGGGGTGGCTGAGGTTGTTATCGATCAACGCGGCCATCTCGAGAGTCAGCGATCCACCGGCGCCGATGGAGACCAGCTGCGACGGGGTGAAAGCTGGGCTGAATGGGGAGACGGGGGAGGTGAAACCGGAGGAGACACTGATGGGGTCGGGAGCTCCCAGCGCGGCGGATGGGTTTTGGTAACGGGAAGGAGCGGAGCCTGGGGCATAGGAGACAACGGCTCCGGCGAAGTTTGCCGGGAGGTTTTGAAGAGTGGCGAAGCAGAGGATGGACGCGACGTGGATGGAACTGAACTGGGTTTTCATAGGTCGGATCATGGTTCTTTGAACCGTCGGAAAGCAGGTGACCGACGGCTGGTTTTGGTTGGAGACCCGAGCCGGGATGAAAACGAAAAAGCCTTCATCCCGGACAAATCCAAGAATGAAGGCACTCAAAAAGAATCCAGAGCCACACACGTGGTCTGGGCAGGTCTCATCCTTCTCTTTGTCGGAGAAGCGGGGCCCTCTCATAGGGGCCCCTGACGAGCACACACAGGCCGATATCCTGACTCCGGGCTTGGCCTCGCTTCCGCCTTCCCAACCGTGTTGAGCGGCCAGTGGCATTTTGGAAGTTTGTAGCCCGATACAGTGGCGCAACCGTTCCCGAATTTAACGGGATTCCCTGACGCCTGTATGTGATCACATCTGATCCCGCTCCTTTCGGAACAGGATGTATTTCAAAGAACGCGGTGTAGATAGAAGAAGGTTGAGACTGTGTCACGAAATTTCTTAGGGTTCCGCAAATGAGTTTCCTACGTCCGCTCGGTTGGATCGCGCTCAGCCTGCTGGGAGCGTTTGCCTACGGAATGATCACTCTCTCGAGGGGTGAACATCTCAACTCCGCGTACCTGGTCATCGCCGCAGTCTGTACCTACGCGATCGGCTACAGATTCTATTCCAAATGGATCACCGCCCGGGTGCTCGCTTTGAATGATCGACGGGCCACCCCCTGCGAGGTTCACGAGGATGGGAAAGATTTCGTGAAGACCAATCCATGGATCGTCTTCGGGCATCACTTCGCCGCCATCTCGGGCCCTGGCCCGCTGGTGGGGCCCGTCCTCGCCGCGCAGTTTGGTTACCTGCCCGGCACCCTTTGGATCCTGATCGGCGTGGTGCTGGGAGGCGCCGTGCAGGATTTGATCATTTTGTTCGCGTCCATCCGTCGCAACGGGAAATCCCTCGCCGAGATGGTGCGGGAGGAATTGAACGGCCTCGCAGGCACCATCGCGTTGATCGCCATTCTCAGCATCATGGTCATCCTGCTCGCCGTGCTCGCGTTGGTGGTGGTCAACCTCCTCGCGGAGTCTCCCTGGGGCGTGTTCACGGTCGGAGCCACCATTCCAATCGCAATCCTTATGGGGTCGAGCCTTCGATTCTGGCGGATCGGCAAGGTGATGGAGGTATCGGTGATCGGAGTGATTCTGCTGATGCTGG
>VHDG01000918.1 GCA_016871475.1 Verrucomicrobiota bacterium | reverse complement strand
TTCCACCAGCTCGATCTCCTCGATGGCGTGGCGATGAAAGTCCCGCGTTGCGGCGGACTCACTGAGGCGCGACGCATCCTCAATTACATGGAGCAGCACGGCTTGCTCTTTTTCGCGAGCGGCCTGACCGACCCCGATGTTTCGCTTGCCGCGACGCTGTTGCTTTACGGCGCGTTCAATCTCGAGCGACCCGCGGCGCTCAACGGACCGCAGTTCCTGAGTGGAACGTTTTTGGAGCAACCAGTTCGTGTCGAAGGCGACCGAGCCAGTGTGCCTTCGGGATTCGGCCTGGGGATCGAAGTGAACGAAACCCGTCTTCGCTCGAGCGAAATTGCGGAGTGAATCTGCAACGGGTTTGCCGCGGACCGGGCCTTCTAAACTCGATGACCAGAATCCCACGCCTGCGCACGCCTATCGGATTGACGCGTCTCACGATTGTACTCCAACGTTTTTTCCGGTGACGAGCGCCCTGGCAAATCAGTAGCCTGCTGCATGCCCAGTCACAAAGATGAACAGCGGATCGGCATCATCGGCCATGGGCCTGATGGGCACTGCGCCGCCCGGAGCGGCGTCGCCTACAACGTCGGCAGCTCCTCCGCCGCAATGGGCGGCTCGTATCCCAAGGTCGGCGGGAGCTGCGGATTGATCTATCTGCTGGGCCTCATCGTCATTTGGTGGGCGCCGGACACCACAAATCAGAAACTCAAAGAATGAACTGTGTGTTAAACCGAAACCGGTTGTTACTGCTCGCTGCACTCGTTACCTTGTTGCCGGCATCCCCATGCAATGGGCTCGACCTGGTGGGGATCTCGGTCACACCTCATCAACAGGCGCCCAATATGCGTTACCGGCGTGCACCGGATCCGGAACTTGGCGCACGCGTAGAATTTTTTCTGCGGAACGACGGATCGATGCCGTTGACGCTGACCCGGGAATTTCGGGCGTTGTTCGATGGGCAGACTCCGGCACAGCTGATCACCAGCAATGCCTGGACCTGGCACGATACGCCGGCGGCCCGCACGAATGAGACCCTCACTTTGCCATCGGGCGCGCTCACCGTATGGACGTTCAACTCGCGCGGCACCCGCTGGGGTGCAGGAACCACGCACCAGCTCACGGTCGGCGATGCGAGCGCGAAGCCCATCGCGCTGGGATTGGAAAACCCACGCACCTGGCTTTCTGCTGTGACTTTTCTGGGCGATGGCGACGCAATCCGGCCGACGAGGGCCATCGTCCATGTGGCTAACGAGTCGGGACAGTTGGTCACGCTGCGCGCATGTCGGCTCTGGCTGCCCACGAGCAACTCCGAGTTCCGCGCGCTTCATCCACAACCGTGGCAGACAAACCTCAACGGCTTCCCAACGTCGCGGGTCGTCGCGTCCCGCACCAAAGGCGGATTTGTCGTTGAGACGGGACCGTTGCCCCTGACCTACTGCGCGATCGAAGTGGAGACAATTGATCCGGATGGCAAGGCCAGCTCGATCTGGGCGCACCTTCGGATCAAGCGGGAGATCATGGACCTGAGCGGTGGATGGGTTGCCTCAAAACTCGGCACCAGCAACACGCTGCACGCCGAGCCTTATCTGAAGACGCTCCGCCGGATGCACATCAACAGCGGCATGCATCAGGACGTCCCCGGATACTCGGACACCGAATTGTTCGCAAAGTATCCGCTGAAGTATATGAACCGCCTGCAGCCCTCGGAGCGATACGACACGGACGCGATGCTGCCGCGGATTCACGCGGTGGAGTTTCAAGGCGAGCCGCAGTTTGGCGGTGGCCGGCCGGTGCCGCCCCAGGAAGTGTTCACCAAATTCCTGCCCTACG
>VHDG01000917.1 GCA_016871475.1 Verrucomicrobiota bacterium | reverse complement strand
TGTGGCTAGTGTGCCGGCACGCGTCCCCTTGTGATCTTCTGCTACCTTCAGAAACCTTTGTGCCAAGTCGGTAGGAGCTTGGGAATCGCGGGTCCGAGGCGGTTGGACTTCGGCCAGGGCGTGTGCTGCCTGGGTCTCTTTGCCTTCCTGGAAGGCGAAAAACGCGTAGATAGCCAGCCCGATGATCAAGGCCACCACTCCGGCAGTGATCAGTTTGTTGGTGTGGTCCAAAATCCAGGCCCACAGCCGCAACAGGCTGTCTGTCTCGTTCAAGTCCGATTGCATAAGGGGGCAAAATGTCCGTGTCACCCCACCAAAACGCAAGTCCGAATTGTTGGGCATCTTACTGTCTCACTCTTTCCACCCACGTCCGTCCCTCCCGTAGTCGTAATCGAAGACGCAAGAACCGCCCTCCCCACCTAAAAAGCCAATTGTGAGACACCAGCCTTGCTCAAGTTACCGACTGCACGACGGAATCCTTGGCAACCAGGACGAATGGCCGATTCCGAGTCCGAGGGGCGGACGCCCTGGGAAAATGTGAAATGCGTCCGGCTAAAACCAGCGTCAAAATTGGACTTTTAAAACTGCCAATGAATTATATATTTGGTCGGCGTGAGAGTCCAATATCGACAGATCATCGAAAGCAAAATCATGGAAGCGATTGATCTGCTCCCGCAGAAGATGACCCGTCGAGAGGCAGCGGTTCCGTCGGTCAAGAACAAGGCGATGTGTGTGGTTGGGATGAGACGGGCGGGAAAAACCACCTTCCTTCATCAGTGCCGGTTGGATCTCATGCAGAGCGGCATTGCAGCGCAACGACTGCTCTACTTCAACTTCGAGGACGAGCGGCTGGCAGGACTCGAGGCTTCGAGTCTCTCGTTGATCCCTGACTGCCACGCCCGTCTCTTTCCGGACGCCGCCGCTCAGGGCACCACGTTGTTCCTGGATGAGATCCAGCGGGTGGCGGGCTGGGAAGTCTTTGCCCGCCGGATGATGGATAGTGGTCAGACCAGGCTTTTCTTGTCCGGATCCTCGGCCAAATTGCTGAGCCGGGAGATCCCTACATCCATGCGCGGCCGTGCTTGGGAGATCGCCATCTACCCTTTCAGCTTTGGGGAGTTTTTGTTGCACCACGACCTGGAGAAGCCACCCCGCCCACAAGCGGTAACTTCCCGGCAGGCGACAACTCTGGATCATCACTTTTTGAGGTATCTGAACGAGGGCGGCTTTCCAGAAGCTCAAGGGCTGACCAAGCCCGAGCGGAACGAGCTTTTGCAGGGTTATGTGGATGTGGTGTTGCTGCGGGATGTCATCGAACGCCATGGGATCAGTAATGCCACCGCCTTGCGTCAGTTGGTGCTCCGGTTGCTCGCCAGCCCGGCCGGGATGTTTAGCGTGCAGAAGTTCTTTGCGGACATGAAATCGCAGCATATCGCAGTTTCCCGGGAAACCGCCCATGAAATGCTGGCACACTTGGAGGATGCCTTCCTGCTTCAGACCTTGTCGGTGGCCAGCGATTCCGTGAAGCGTCGGCAAGTCAACCCGCGCAAGTGCTACCCCGTGGATCCGGCTCTGATCCACGCCTTTGATCGGAGTGGACGACCCAATACAGGGCACGCGCTGGAGTCAGTGGTCTTCGTGGAGTTGATGCGCCGAAAGTGTGAGGTTGGTTACGTGAAGACCGCCTCGGGATACGAAGTGGACTTTCTGGCCCGCGATCGCTCTCAGGCCACTTGGTTGATTCAGGTGTGTGCCAGTGTTGATGATCCTGAGACATTGGAGCGGGAAGTGCGGGCGCTTAGGGAAGCGATGGGAGAACACCCAGGTGCCA
>VHDG01000916.1 GCA_016871475.1 Verrucomicrobiota bacterium | reverse complement strand
GTGATCTTGACGAGGAGCGAGTCGTAGAAGGGGGTGATCACTGCCCCGCCATAGCCCATGCCTCCATCCAAACGAACTCCGAACCCGCCCGCGCTGCGGTAGGTGAGGATCTTGCCGTAGTCGGGAGTAAACTTGTTCTCGGGATCCTCGGTTGTGACGCGGCTCTGGATGGCGTAGCCCTGCCTGGGCACCTCGTCTTGCGAGGGCAGCCCAACGAGGGCGTCGAACATGGAGTGGCCCTGCGCGATGAGGATCTGAGCCCGGACGATGTCGATTCCGGTGATGACCTCCGTGACCGTATGCTCGACCTGGATGCGCGGGTTCATCTCGATGAAGAACCAGTCGCTGCGGTCCAGATCGTACAGGAACTCCACGGTGCCGGCATTGTCGTAACCGATCTCCTTGGCCAGCCGCGCAGCGGCGAGGCAGAGCTCCTGGCGGATGTGGTCATCCAGTCCCACGCTGGGAGCGATCTCGACGACCTTCTGGTGTCGACGCTGCACCGAGCAATCGCGTTCGTGAAGGTGCAGCACGTTGCCATGCTTATCGCCGATGACCTGGACCTCGATGTGCTTGGCGCGGGGAATGTATTTTTCGAGGAAGACGGCCGGGTTGCCGAAGGCGCGGCCTGCCTCGGCCTGGGCTTCATCGAGCAAGGCTCCGAGATCCGACGGGTTTCGCACAACCCTCATGCCCCTGCCGCCTCCACCGAACGCCGCCTTGATGATCAGCGGGAATCCGATCTCCCGCGCCACCTTGAGAGCGGCGTCGCGGTCGGAGATGGGATCTTCCGTTCCCGGGAGAGTGGGGATGTTGAGCTTCTGGGCGAGGGAGCGTGCTGCGGTCTTGTCTCCCATCATCTCCAGGAGCTCGGGTCGCGGCCCCACAAATGTGATTCCTGCCTCGGCGCAGGCCCGTGCGAACTCGGCGTTCTCGCTGAGGAACCCGTAGCCTGGATGAATGAGCTCGGCTCCCTTCTCTTTCGCGAGCGCGACGATACCTGGGATGTCCAGATAGGCAGCCACGGGGCCTTTGCCCTGGCCGACGAGATAAGCCTCATCGGCCTTGAACCGATGAACGCTCAGCCGGTCTTCCTGTGCATACACAGCGACCGTGCGGAGGCCCAGTTCTGTAGCCGCTCGAAACACGCGAACGGCGATCTCGCTGCGATTTGCAACCAACAATTTCCTGGCGCCGGCATGCGGCGTTGTTCGTTCGGACGAGCTCATAGTCAAAATCGGGGCGAAGTTATAGCGGGCAAGTTCCCTGGATGCAATTGCCCATCGCGGAAAGTCTGTGAGAGCTCACAGAGTCAATGCCGAGTCCCAGTCCTTCCAAACCGGATCATAGCCAAGACTCCGGAGCTGGCTGGCCATCTCGGCAGGGCTCCGGTCATCGGAGATGTCAAACTGTCCTGTTGCGGGGGTGGTTCCGGGCTGGTCCGGGATCCGGGTCCGCTCCTCTGCTTGCAGCTCCATCACCCGGCCTCTTTGAGTGTAGTGAATGCGATCCTTTCCGGCGCCTGTGTAGCCGCCGGGCTCGGTATGGCTCCCGGCGCTGATCAGGGTAATCCCGAGCGGAAGCAGTCCGTTGCGCAGGTGCGCCGGCTCGCGCGTGGACAATACGAGCCCCACATCGGGCAGGTACAGCCGGAGTGCGCAGATCAGCTGGGCGAGGTGTCGATCGGTGAAGGGGGATGTCGGTTTAAATGAGCCAGCGCACGGTCGAAGACGTGGAAGCGACAGGGTGAGCTGGGATTTCCAGCAGTGCCGCAGCAGGTATTGGGCGTGAGCTGCCAGGGCAAGGGCCTCGCCCCGCCAGTCGCTCAACCC
>VHDG01000915.1 GCA_016871475.1 Verrucomicrobiota bacterium | reverse complement strand
GCCGCCCACGAGCGGGTTCTCTTCGAGCAGATGCTCCAACGCCTTGAGAAAAATGCTGTCCCCTCCCAGCGTTTGCTTCTTCCTGAAACCGTCGAGCTCTCCGTTCGCGACGCCCTTTGGATGAGGGAGGCTCTGCCCACACTGACCCGACTGGGAGTGGGCCTCAGCGAGTTCGGGGAACGGACGTTCCTGCTGGATGGTTTGCCGGCCATTGTAAAGTCCAGCGACCCCAAGCGGTTCGTCATCGATTTGATCGACCAGTTGCGCGCTGCAGGGCAGGACGTGAACAGCATGCGACTGGGCGAGGAGGTGATTGCGAAAACAGTCTGTCGTCACGCAGTCAAAGCCAATGATCCTCTAAGTCTTCACGAATTGGAGGGGCTGTTGAGGGATCTCCGGCGATGTGACATGCCCTACACCTGTCCCCATGGCCGGCCCACACTGATTGAGATGAGCCACCGCGAGCTCGAGAAAAAGTTTGGTCGAACCGTGGCCTAACTTGGAGAACCCTTGGACAGGATGTGCTGGAGGGCATCATGCAGTCGTGGATGGCGGAACTGGAATCCTGATTGAAGTAGCTTGCGTGGCTGAACATTGAAACTCGCCAGCAGAGCTTCCCGGGCCATATCCCCCATCGCCAGATTCAGAACCCAACCGGGAGTCGACAGGATACACGGTCGCTTCAAAACGCTCGCGAGAGTCTGAGCGAACTCGTGCTGCCGGACGGGAAACGGTGACACCACGTTAACGGGGCCGGTTACGTCCTCCTTTTCCAGCAGGAAACACAGTGCGGAGACGGCATCAGGAAGCGAGATCCAACTCCAAAACATCCGTCCCGACCCGAGCTTTCCTCCGAGCCCAAGGCGAAAAGGCAACAGCATCTTCGCCAATGCACCCCCGTGAGGGGAAAGAACGATGCCGAATCGGGCAAACACGACTCTCACCCCTGCTTGAGTCAGCGGGGCGAAAGCGTCCTCCCACTCCTGGGCCAGGTTGGCAAGGAAGCCTTCGCCTTTCGAACTCCACTCATCCAACATCTCATCACCGCGGTTTCCATGGATGCCCGTCGCTGAGGCGCTGATCACCACCCGAGGCAGGGGTTGAAGCCGGAGCAGGCTCTCAACCAGCGAACGGCTGCCTTCAACCCGGCTGCGGCGAATCCGTTCCCGGGCCGCAGGAGTCCATCGCTGTGCGATGGTTTCAGCCGCGAGGTGGACGACAGCCCGCGGCGCGGGCCGAGGTGGTTGACCGGGGCCTGCGGTGATACCGCTCCAAAAAGCCGGATCCCCTGGTCTCGCTTCGGGGTTCCGTTTCAAACAAGTGACCTCAAATCCCCGTTTGCTCAGGGCCGCCACCAAGGCCGAGCCGATCAAACCTGAGGATCCTGTGACAGCGACTCCAGGCAGGTGGCTGCATTTCTCGTCGGCGATCATGCGGAAAATTCAAATCCGACCCCGGGTCAGAAGGTCCCGTCCATGTCTGGATCTGGCCTGACTGCATGCAGGCCAAGACAGAAATCGGACCCAAACCAACAAAGCTCGAGTGTTACCGAGCAAAGCTTCTTTAATCGCTCTCACAGGCCTGAATTATTCCGCAGGTGAGTAGAGCAGTCAAAAGCATAGGTCGAAATGGACCGATCCTGGCTCCTGAAGCGGGTGACCCGAGCAGCGGTCGTTGAACCAGACGCTGAGCACAGGATCCGCGAGGGGTCATGGCAGGGTTGTTTCCATGCGTTGAAAACCTTCCTCGATAAACGTGGCATTCTGAATTCTGGATAGCTTCGCGTAGAGCCCCCCTCCAGCGATCAGGGCATCGTGAGTACCGCGTTCCACGATCACTCCG
>VHDG01000914.1 GCA_016871475.1 Verrucomicrobiota bacterium | reverse complement strand
GATGTGGGAAGGCGGGAGGCGCCATCGTGGTGCGGGGATTGTAGATGGGAGCCAGCTTGGGTTCACCCGGGAACAACGGCAGGATCCAGACCATCACGCAAATCACTCCCATGTAAACCAGCGACATCTTCGTCGCCGCCCACTTGCAGGGACTGTGGCGCGCTGCCGCCACGAGGAAGCCCGGATACATGGCCGCCGAAGCCAGCACGAAGGTGGATGAGTGTTGGAAGTTCGGGAAACTCAGCTCGGTCAAAAGGATTGAGGACAGTGCCAGCTGGATCCCGTTGGCAAGGACCGCCAGGGTGCTGCCCTCCGATGAAGCCCCTGCGGCCGCCAGCCGGTTCCTCCGGGCCGAGGCGAGCAAGTAGCCACCGGTCACCACACCATACATTCCCGCAGCAAGCAAAGCGTGGGGAGGCGACAGAATCTTCACGTCGAGTCCGTAGGCGTTGTGCCACCAGTCATCAAGCGGAGCCGAAGTGAGCATGGCCGCCGCGCCCCAGATGGTGACCCAAGCTCCCATGGGCGCACGGGCACCCCAAAGCTGAACGCTGATGTGTCGAAAACTCTCGCGATGAAGGAAGGTCGCACAAATGGCCAGCCAGCCCGCGAGACAGCCCGCAGTCGCTCCCCCGGCGTAGATCATGATATGGGCGGCCGTCCAGAAAGTGTCGCGGCCGATCGTGGCATGCCAGGAGATATCCCAGATGATTCCGAAAGTGATCAGGGCTCCACCGAGAACGATGAGAGCGGTCACCGGCTTTAACCAGCGAAGAGCATCGGCGGGAGATTCCGCCGCCCGAGGGGTTTGTCCGCTGGACAACGAGTCCAGGCTGCTTGCAATGGCTGAGGTGTTCTGCACGCAGCCCCAAATCTCAGGGACGAGCGCCACCAATGCAACCCACAACTCACCACCCGGCACCCACAGGGCGCATCAGGCGGCTTCCGTGACAGCATCCTCCAGATCGCGGGTGATCATGGCTTCGCGGTAGCCGGCTTTTCGATAATCAGCGAGCTTGTTGCGCAAGGTCCGGAGACTGATGCCAATCATCCTTGCGGAGTGGGTTCGATTGTTGTTGCAACGCTTGAGCGCGGCAAAAATCAGGTCTTTCTCCAGTTGATCCAGCGTCGGAAGCGACTCCAGCTGCGACAGCGGGGCAATCTGCGCTGATTCCATCACCGATACCGTCGTCTCACGCGCCGGACCTGCCATAGAAACCCCGGCACTCTTGCTCCGAGGCATCGACAGATGCGAGGGAAGGAGTATTTCCTCCTGGGCTGCGAAAATCATCGCCCGCTGCAGAACATTCTCCAGCTCCCGAACATTCCCCGGCCAGGTGTGATTCATGAGGAGGTCCATCGATTCGGACGCGATGACGGGCGTGGGCACTCCAAGCCGTCGCGCATTGCGGGTGACGAAAGACTCCGCAATCGCCGGGACGTCCGAGATCCGATCCCTCAGCGAAGGCAGATGGATGGGAACAACATTCAGTCGAAAAAACAAATCCTCGCGAAACTCCCTTCGCGCGATCGAATCCTCCAGATTCCGGTTCGTGGTCGCGATGACCCTGACATCCACCGAGATGGTGTGCTTCCCGCCCAGACGTTCAAACTCACGCTCCTGCAGCACTCGCAATAGTTTGGCCTGGAGGGACATCGATACCTCGCTCACTTCATCCAGGAGGATGGTTCCTTTGTTTGCGAGTTCGAATCGACCGATCCTCTGCGCGTTGGCTCCGGTAAACGACCCCTTCTCGTGGCCGAAAAACTCACTCTCGATGAGCGTTTCCGGTATCGCCGCGCAGTTGACTTTGATGTAGGGGGCGTTGCTGCGCAGGCTCTCGC
>VHDG01000913.1 GCA_016871475.1 Verrucomicrobiota bacterium | reverse complement strand
TGTGACCGTTCCGAGGAAGCGAGGGGATTCAGTTTCGGAGCCGTCTGATGACGACTTCCCCACGTTCGCTGATGCAGCCGAAGGACTTTCCATTGTCCGCAGAAAGGACCGCGATACAACGTCCTCCTTCCTGGCGGAAGGATGATTCCAGGCGGTAGTGTCCGAACCCTTGATCCGCGACATAGATCCGGCCCTCTCCTGATTCCGACACGAGCACCACGTGCTTGTTCTCGAGGATGGTGCCGGCAGCCCAAACGTCCTCGGACCCCAGCTCAACGCATCGTGAGTATCCCCGGCGGGCAATCGCTGCGCCCTTCTCCAACAGTATGAGAAGACTCTTTGCAGCATGACGCGGTGCGAAGGCGGTCCGGATGACGCCGCTGCACTCGATCACGCGTGGTTGCGTTCCCTGTTGGAACAAATAGAGCCTGTTTCCTGCGGCGATGGGCAAACAATCCATCCAGGCTGTGGGATGAGGATTTTGTTTCAGGAGTGTCGCGGGTTCACAGTCAGGAAATCCATGGGCGGGAGCTTCCGTGAGAAGGGCGCCCGCATTGGACCATCTTGAGCTGATCCACTCATGATGGGACTTCCTGATTATGGAGATGCCTTCAGGAGTTACCGCGGCGAGGCAGGGTTCATCCGGGAACATTGCCGGGCGCGACACCTGACATGTGAAAGGCGAAAAGAGGTCCGTAGCAGCCAGCTCACCGGCCCAGTCATTGGGGAATCGTGGATCCAGGAGGAGAATCCTCGTGGATTCGGCATCGAGTACCTCGAACCTGGGGGGCTCCGCAAGTCGTGGAGTCATCGGAATGCTCAGGCTCCGAGTGCTGCCATGCCACCCGGCTTCAGTCAGAATTCCTCCGACACTCGTTTCGCCGATGGCGAAGAAGGAGTGTTTGGAAGCACGCACGGATCTCCATCGGACAGCGCCCTGGAGCGAAAAGGTATGAGTGATGCGAGGCGCACGGGTGTTGAGGGATTTTCCGCGGGTGTTCAGGTCAGACCAGTGCGCGCAATCCCTGGGGAGCAGTCGATCGGAGGGCTCCAGTCGGGTCAACCTTTCCAGCATCTGTCTACGTGCATTTGGATCAAGATCCTCAGTTTTGAGGAAGCGGGCAGCAGCCAGTTTGATGGCATCAGCAAACAGCGGGCGCAACGAGGTCTCCGGGCAGGCGAGGGCGTGGGGTTCGAGCACCCGTGTGTAATCCAAGGCAAGGGGATCCGGGCAGCAATATTCACGCAACTCCAGGACCAGCCTTTCGATTTGTTCGCGTCTTCCCATGGCCTGGAGCCACTCCAATCTCATTCCTAAACACCGCATGGCTTGCGATTCAGAGGGCCAGGCGGCCGCAAGTTCTTCCAGGGCGGCTTCGCTGTCCTTGAGTTTCTCGCGAAGCAGCACGGCTGCTCCGAGACGATTCGTGCGGGCGCGGTGGTCTTCCAGTGCCTTGATCCAGAACTCTCGAGCGAGGTTGTCGCAACCGTGCTTCTCATAGACCTCAGCCGCCCGTTCGAACTGGCCCAGTTTGCTATACCGCGTCGCAGCTTCGTGCACGCAGCCAGCTTCGGCGTAGCAGCGGGCTGCTTCACGGCTGTCGTGGATGTAATTCTCGTACAGGAGCGCGGCTTCCCGGAAGAACCCTCCCTGACAGAGGGCGTTGGCCGCGGAACGAAACTCTCCCAACAGATGTGCGTGGATGTAAGCGGCTCGCCGGTATCGCCCCATGGCCAGCTCATGATCCGCCAGCGATCGGTAGCGAGTTCGAAGACGATGAGCCATCTCTGGCGGGAGATCCCACGGGTCCGCTGCCGCACCGCTGAGAGAGTTCAGGTTCATGTCGGC
>VHDG01000912.1 GCA_016871475.1 Verrucomicrobiota bacterium | reverse complement strand
CACCTTTCCCTATGAGATTTCCGGCTCTCCGCTGCGCAACAGCGAGGGGGTTGTGACGGGAACCATCTGCGTAACCCGGGATATCACCGAGCGGAAGAGCATGGAGGAGGCGTTGCGAGCCGAGCAGAGGCTCGCTGCGACCGGGAGAATGGCGGCCGGCATCGCCCACGAAATCAACAATCCGCTCAACGGGATCCGTAACTGCTTCCAGCTGGTCAAGGATGCCATTCCAAAAGGTCATCAGGCGGTCCGGCACGGCCGGCTGATCGAGAAGGAGATCGATCGGATGGCGGGAATCATCAAGCAGATGTTCACTCTTTACGGGAATCAGGGATCCGTACCGACGGCGGTTGATATTCGTGAACTGATGGGTGAGATCACGGATCTGCACAGCCCGGAAGTCCACTCGAAAGGGATGAGACTTCGGGTTGCCATTGGCCAGGGTCTCGCGCCTGCGTTTGCTCCCAGAGGAGCGCTGACGGAGGCACTGCATAACCTCATCAGAAACGCCATCGATGCCTCCACTTCATGCCGCGGCACGATTTCGATCATGGCGAAGTAACTCAACTCTCGCATCAGGATCCGCGTTTCGGATGAGGGGGAAGGGATTCCACCTGAGCTGGCGGATCGGGTTTTCGAGCCTTTCTTTACAACAAAGACCACCGCCGGCTCCGGTGGCATGGGACTGGGTTTGGCCATGACCCGCTCACACGTGGAAGCGATGAACGGCAGAATCTGGTTTGAACCAAACTCACCCAGGGGACCACCTTCCATCTTGAACTGCACAAGGGCCTGCGTGAAAACGTCGGCCGGACAGGGCGCCGGATACATAAACCCACACCATCAAAATGAAACCCAGGCCCACCACCAAAACTCACCGAAAACCCCGTCAACCGCGAGACCAGGGCCGGTTACTTTTCGCGGAGGACGAGGACTTGTCCCGTCTCTCCATTTCCACATTGCTCCGACGCGAGGGTTTTCATTGCGTCACGGAGAAGGATGGGGTTGCTGCACGCGAAAAGCTGAGGACACAACAGTTCGACTGCTTGATCTCGGACATCCGCATGCTGGGCAACACCGAGGTCGAGCTGATCAAGACCTCGACCGTTCTCCACCCGGACATGCCCGTCATTCTCATTACAGGCTATCCCAACGAAGAAACCGTCAGCGCCTCCTTCCGCCTCCCCGTGTTTTGTTATCTCACGAAGCCCGTGGATTTCCGCAGTCTCCTGACGGCCGTTCGAAACGCGGTGTGCCGTCGGAGGACGCTGGGCGAAATGGACGCCATGAGGGGGAGGCTGGTGCAGTGCTTGACGCGCATCGGACAACTCAGCTCAGACCTTCGTGAATGCAAGAGGCTCTCTGGCGAGAAAGCCGCCAGGACCTTCATCAAGGAATGCAACACCTACGCGGAAACAACAAAGGCGCGACTCGAGCCGCTTTGGAGGCAGATCACGGGAGAGCTCCAAAGGAGCTGACGCTGACGGAACCGGCCGGAACCTGAGTGTGCCAGAGCAATTGGGTCAGGCTGTGGCAGGCGACGGGGAGCCAAGGCCAGGGCCGATGTCTGGAGGAGTTGGCTTGGGCACCTCAGGCAGTGGTGTGACTGCTTGTGCGCCACGCGGAGGATCCAGCAGGGGAGGCGGCTCGGGAGGGGTGAACTTCCCCGTCCGCACAATCTCGGCCACCTGCTCGCCATCGAGCGTCTCGTGATCAAGCAACGCCTTCGCGATCAGCTCCAGCTTCAGGGCATGCTCTTGAATCAGCGTCTTCGCGCGTGAGTAGGCACTGTCGATCAGTATCTTGACCTCGGCATCAATCTGACGCGCAGTGTCCTCGCTGTAATCCTTC
>VHDG01000911.1 GCA_016871475.1 Verrucomicrobiota bacterium | reverse complement strand
TGACCCCATGGAAATAACGTCTTTGCCATGGCCTATTCCCAGGTCCAGGGCAGGGGAGTTCAGGTGACCGAGCGGGGGTTGATTCACTACACCGATGACCTGGTCAGTTGGATCCCCCGCGAAACGGGAGTCTCAGTAGCCTGGCGGGCGGCAGGGTTCATGGCGAACGGACGGTGCATCCTGGTCGGTGAAGGAGGGGCCGTTGGCTATTCCGATGACTTGGGGGCTCTCGATTTTTTTCGGATGGGCCAGCTGAGCGATGCTCCCACTGAGAACTGGCTCGAGGGCCTCGCCGTGTCCGACTCCATCGCCGTTGCCGTCGGGGATGCCGGATCCATCTACTCTTCAACCAATGGTGCAAACTGGGTCCGGCAGGTGTCGCCCATCCAGGCGTGGCTCACGGCTGTCACCCACGGGCAGAAAGGCTTTGTGGCCGTGGGTGAAGAGGGCGCGATTCTTCATAGTGTGGATGGACTTCAGTGGGACAACCGAAGCGTGGTTGGCAGGGATTGGCTGGGAGTCACCTACGGAGGAGGTCAATACATCGCCGTAGGGAGGGGCGGGCAGATGGGTTTCAGCTCAAGCGGCCAGACATGGTCTTTGGAGCAGACGGGCAGGACCAACGATCTTTGGTTCGCCTCCGTCAATGGAACATTCCGACTGGTGGGGGGGACTTTCGAACTTCTTTTGAGCGAGAGAGGCGGTCCGTGGCTGAATCAGTTGCAGCGTGTTTCCTACCCCGCGCCGTTGGGGGTGTACTACTCCGCCCTGCCCAGGACCAACAGCTTCATCGTCGCAGGACGCGCTGGAGCGATGATCGAGGGCTATCAGGCGGATCCCGGACAACCCTACTTCTGGGTCGATGTGGCTCCGGCCCTGCGTTCATTCCTATGGGATTCCACCCGGGTCGCGGACCTTTGGGTCGTCACCGGTGATCGCGGAACCGTGATGACCAGTGAGAATGGCATCGACTGGGAAATGGAGCTCACTCCGACGAGCGTCCGCGATCAAGCGATCCTCGGCGTCGGCGGCGATTCCCGAATGCTGTTGGCTGCGGGCACCGATGGATCCTTGATTCGAAGTGTGCACGAGCTTGTTTCGATCCCGGCGACAAACGTCGTGAATGGCCTCCCCGTGGTAACCAATGTTCTCGGTTCAACATTGGGGGTTGTCTGGAGCACTGCCGTCAGACCCACTTCCAACAGGTTGTTCTCTGTAACTCATGGGCACGGTCTCTATCTGCTGTGCGGCGATGAGGGCGAGATCTTCTCCTCCGTGAACGGTTCAAACTGGATCAAACAGACCTCGGGTAGTTCGGAGGTGTTGTCGGGACTGTCCGTCTCCTCCGGCGGCTTTGTGGTCTGCGGACAGAAAGGGGAGCTGCTGAGGGGAGGAACCGATGCCCGGCAATGGCAAAGAATTTCAGGGACTACCTCGCGCTGGTTGTTTCGTGCACGCTCGACGGGGGACCTGGACGTGGTCGTCGGGGAGGGAGGATCCTTTTTGATCAGTTCCAATCGAGCTGCCTTCACAGCTCTGAATGTTGGCACCACCGAGTTTCTCACGGATGTCGCCTGGCTGGATGGCGTCTGCATGGTGTCCGGGCTGAACGGCACGCTGCTCAGCACGACCAACTATTCGAATTGGGCGGTCATGAACCCCTTCACCTATCGGGACTTGATGACTCTTTCTGTGGGTGGAGGGCTTTGGAGCGCGGCGGGTGAGGATGGGGTTATTCTACGGGGGCGATGGCGGGCTAGCGCCACTCCGGTCGAGGTGATCGCATTCTCTCGAACCGTGAACATAACCAGGAACACGGTGGAGCTGCTCTTTCTCCTTGGCGGTGATCCGGACCAGCGT
>VHDG01000910.1 GCA_016871475.1 Verrucomicrobiota bacterium | reverse complement strand
ATTCCTGATGGTGTCGGTGCGTTGAAGGCTTTTCCTGGAAGCTCATCTCCGGGTGAGCCGAACTATCTTATCCTGCCCGGTATCGTCATCAACGAGGTGCTGGCTCGACCTCATCCGGCTCAGGACCCGTTCGTGGAATTCCTGAATCTTCTGACTGTTGCTCAAGACGTTTCCCGATGGTGGCTTTCGGATGACGTGTTCCAACTCAAGAAGTTCCAGCTACCTGCAGGCAGCGTCATGGGACCTGGAAACTATCTCGTGGTTCGGGGTGCGGACTTCGGTGGGCCGGACGCCCTGGTTCCCTTCATGCTGGATCCTGTCGATAACCCGCGGCTGTTTCTCTCGGAGGCTGATGCTTCAGGGGAGCTGACTGGCCGACGAACGTTCATGCCTCTTCAGAGTTCGGACCCCGGCCATTCGATTGGACCTGTCCAAACCACTTCCGGGTTGGATCGTGTGGCGCTGATCTCCAGCACTCCCGGGCAGGCGAATACGGGTCCTCTGGTAGGGCCGGTGATTATCTCCGAAATTCAATACGATCCGCGTCATGGAAGTGGAGAGGCCAATGGGCTCGAATTCATCGAGATTCAGAATGTCTCGCTGGGTGCTGTGTCGCTCCACGACGAGAACATTCCAACCAATGTCTGGCGTCTTCGTGATGCGGTGGGTTTCGAATTTCCAGTTCTCACCAAGCTCGCTCCGGGCGAGCGAATCCTGGTCCTTCCATTTGATCCCTCGAACACAAACCTGCTGGATCATTTCCGCTCCAACTATTCGTTTCCCTCGGAGGTGAGGCTTTTCGGACCCTGGCAGGGATCCCTGGCCAATGAAGGGGAACCGGTGGAGCTTGTGAAACCGGATCCGGGGCTGCTGCCTCCCGGACGTTTCAGATCAAGGCTGCCTGAGATTGTGATCGATCGAGTGCGCTACGATGACGCAGCCCCCTGGCCAAATGTTCGACCGACGTCCCCTGGATCGCTTCAACGGATCTCTGCGACCGCTTACGGGAACGAGGCTGGGAGCTGGCTCTTGCTTGCGCCTTCGCCCGGCAGGGTTTCCAGTCCGAATAGCCTGCCCTCGATCTCACTCACAGGAGTGAATGATGGGATGCGGGTACGGTTGGGAACGGCTGTTGTCTTGGAGGCTCAAGCATCGGACTCGGATGGTGAGGTCCGTCGCATTGATTTTCTGTCCAACGATGGACAGCTGGGTTCCGTCGCAGCACCTCCCTATCGGTGGGAGTGGGTGCCCACCTCCTCTGGAGCTCATGCAATCTCCGCTCAGGTTGTCGATGATCGACTGACACCCGCCACATCTCCGACTCTAAATGTTGTGGTGCTTCCTCTGCTCACGCTCCAGCTCCAGCCGACCAATGGCTACGTGCGCATCGGATCCAATACGACCCTGTCAGTGTCTGCAATCAGCCCTGATCCATTGCGATATCAATGGCGCAAGGAGAGAGTCGATGTGCCGGGAGCTACGAATGCTCAATTGCAGATTCTGCGGGCGGCAGGGGCAGACATTGGCAGTTACGACGTGGTCGTTTCTGACAGTCTTGCGTCAGCCACCAGCGCGGTGGTCCGGGTGGAATTCCTTGTGGACCCAGCGATCGTGATTCAACCGATGTCGCAAGGCGTTCTGGCGGGAGGCAGTGTGACTTTCAGCGTGGAGGTGACGAACACGGCAAATCTTCCCCTGAGCTACCGTTGGCGTCGTGGCGGGACTGCCATTTCTGGGGGATCCTTCCTTTTGAACAGCCATCGATCCTTTTTCACGGTGACGAACCTCAATCCGCAACTGAACAACTACAGCGTCATGATCAGCAACATCGCCAGACCCGGCGGGGTTACGAGCAGCAATG
>VHDG01000909.1 GCA_016871475.1 Verrucomicrobiota bacterium | reverse complement strand
TGCATCGTCGACGCCGGGTCCACGTTCCGGTCCAGTTCGCCCAGAGTCAGCAAGAGCTTTCCCTTCAGCTTTGAAGCGTGTGTGACATTCGAATTGTCGTAATACCAGGGGCCAACGGGATAGCCCATCCACGCTTCATTCCACCAGATCTTGTCCATGCGATTGTCATGACATCCACAGTCCGCCACGGCGGCCTTGTAGAAGTCGCCATGATGCAACAGGGCGGCGAGTGCATTCTGGCCACCTGCGCTTCCACCAAAAATACCGACGCGTTCCAGATCCATGGCAGGGAGCGTGGATGCAGCCGCCTTCAACCAGGCGATCCGATCCGGGAAGCCGCCATCCCTGAGGTTTCGCCAGCAATAATCGTGGAAGGATTTCTCGCGCCAATTGGTTCCCATGCCGTCGATCTGCGCCACGATGAATCCCAGCTCAGCCAGCTTTCGTTGGCGCAGCCCCAGCCCCCATCGCTTGGGAACGTGGAAGTCATGAGGGCCGGCATAGATGTCCTCCAACACAGGATATTTCCTGGATGGATCGAATTGCGACGGAAGTATCAGGATCCCGTGGATGTCTGTGACTCCGTCGCGTCCTTTCGCGACGAATCGAATCGGTGGACGAAAACCGTTCGTGGTGATCCCGGTGGCATCGGTCCGGTCCAGTTCTGTGACGAGCGATCCATCTGAAGTTCTCCTGAGCTCGCTGACCGGAGGATGATCGACTCTGGACCATCGTGTCGCGAACAGGGCTCCGCCGGGGGAGAACTCCCACTCATGGTCCCCATCAGAATGTGTCAGCACGGTCAGATCCCCGCCATCGATGCCGATACGTGCCAGGTGTTTGTGATAGGGATCCTGATTTCGGTGCAGCCCGAGGGCGGTGAAGAGGATCCGTCCGGCCGCTTCGTCCACTTTCTCGACGCGACGCAGGATCCAACCGCCTTGAGTCACGGGCCTGGCTTCGCCGGAACCAGCGTCGATCAGATAGAGGTGGTTTCTGCCCGATCGCTCGCTCGCCCACAGAAACTGTCGGCTCCCCTTGAGCCAGTGGAGGTAAGTCTTTTGGGAGTAGTCGATGAAAGTGGCGCTGGTCTCCTCAAGAACTGTGCGTACTTTCCCGGTCCCGGCCTTGATTCCAAGGATTCGTTGTGATTGGTGCCCTCTGGCGTTGTAGAGAAGAAACACTTCGTCGCTCTCTTCGTTCCAATGGACATGGCCCAGCGACCAGGCATTGGTGAAATGATGTTCTTCGACGGGGATTTGAGACCGTTGTTTGATGTCAAACAGCCTGGGAATACGCTGTGCAATCCGGTCGCCAGGTTTGTCATAGGAGAGGGAATGGATGCGTGGCTGGACCTGATCCCCCGGGCTGGACTCGACAAACTGGATCTGACGTCCCTGACCTCGCTGCTCCTGGAACACGAGCGCATGTTCGCCGTTGGGGGAGGTGTGGAAATCGGATAAATAGGCATTGGTCTCGGTTCCTCCCTGGCTCAGCGCCACCTCTTCCAGTCCAGCCGACCGGTGCCAGAGGTTCCAGCTGCGAACGAAACACCCTGGTTTGAGCGGCTCGGCTTTCGAGTCGGTCTTGGGCGAATCCGGGTCCTGAATCCTGGCGGCAGCTTCCACCGATGTGCTGTTGATCCGGGCAATACCGGGTTCATCGCCCGTCACAAATACACCCACAACCTTTCCGTGCGAGTTCTCGGCGATCCAGGCGTGCCCCGCGAACGTGT
The DNA here is from genome assembly GCA_016871475.1 of Verrucomicrobiota bacterium. Classification (GTDB taxonomy): domain Bacteria; phylum Verrucomicrobiota; class Verrucomicrobiia; order Limisphaerales; family UBA11320; genus UBA11320. Next base: position 128 of record VHDG01000909.1, on the reverse strand, counting down.
GTTGCTCCCTCCTGCTCCTCGCTTGGATCTCGCCGTAGGGACGCTTTGTGCCTTCGGCATCGCGCCAGTACAGGAGGACAACCTCGTCCAGCTGGTTCTCAAAAGTGATGGATGAGTCTGTCGATGAA
>VHDG01000908.1 GCA_016871475.1 Verrucomicrobiota bacterium | reverse complement strand
CCGATAGGATATCCCGAGTTGCAGCGATCAGAGAGCCGCATCCATAGGAGGTTGAAAGCGCCTGCGCTAAGGTTCCAAGCACTTCGCGTCGCACGGGCGAATCCTCGAAACAAATGCGGAGACGTTCCTCATCGGGAATCCCGTTCGCCACCCGGCAATGCATGGTGACCAGCCGGTGCTTGCCCGTGGCTAGTGCCAGCCCCGGAGGCAACAGCACCCTGACCCCCACGAAGCCAGCCTGCGCGAGTGAGGGATCGACCTGAAGAGCCGTCGTTGCTGGCAATCCAGGATCGAGGGAGATCTGGGGATCTGAAATCCGTCCGGGATCGAAGCTCAGCGAGAACGCGACCGAATGCTCCGCGCTTTGTGAGGCGATGGATACCTGCACCGGAACCACATCGCCAGGAGACACAATCATTGGCTCCACAAAGATGACCCTCGTGGCCGACGCAGCGACGAGATTCACCGCAGGGCTGAGCGCCCGTCCCAACGAATTCGACACCTCGACCTGATAAAGTCCACGGTCCAGTTCATCTATGTCCGAAAGAACCAGGTTCGGGGACTGCACGCCCTGCACTCCCTGCCCCTCCAGCAAAGGAGCACCGCCAAAACTCCACTGATAGGTCAGAGGAAGGGTTCCCGTCGCTGAGACTGTGAACAGCACATTGCTTCCGATGACGGTGGTAATGCTGGAGGGCGGCTTGGAAATGCTCGGAGCTTGCTGGATGGTGGCCGCCTCCCAGGAAAGCCGGATGACCAATTTGGCTGACGGAGAAAGAGTTCCCGATTTTCGGTCGACTGCGATCTGGTATCGCTGGCCCTGCACCGCGCTCCACTCCACCCGGCTGGTTCCGTACCCGCCGGAATCATCGTCTCGAACCACCATCGCAAGGGATGGGAGATCAGAGCCCGAGTAGATCGAGAGAAAGGTATCCACATCCGACCCGATGGTGTGGAAGACAACCGGCCCGGAAGCAGGCGCGGTCCACTCGTACCAGAGCGATCCCTCCCCGGGGGTGGGACCGTGTTGGGGTTCCCCCGGCTCATGAGTGGCGTTGCCGATGTACCCCAGCACACTGGCCTGCTGGCCGGTGAGTTCTGCCCGAGTGCTGAACTCGTCGTTTCCAGACGGGTTGATGCTGAAAACCACCAGCCCGCCTTGAGCGCCGTCTGATAACTCGGCGCCGTCCACCGCAATCATGTATTGAGTCCCGGCCACGGCATCAAACCGAAGCCTCGACTGCCGTTGATAAACACTGATGTCGTCGTGAAAGTCGATCCGGTTGTTGCCTGCCGCCCCGAGTGTGCTGCCTGCGTACACTGCAAGCACTGTGTCAAATCCGCTCCCCTCCGTGCTCATCACCACCTCCGCTGATTCAGACGGGGTCCACTTGAACCAGATCGATCGGCTCGCCGGACTAGCGTTGAGAGGAGCATGACTGGGCTCGCCAGCCTGACGCGTCGCGCAGGAGGTGTCCCCGAGGACTGTGATCAAGTTCCCGGCGAGCACCTGGGCGCTGAGAAAATCATCGTTTGAAGGCTTCGCCGTGCATGGGGCGGACAGCACAAAGGGCACCCGGCAGGAATTGTTGCTCTCATCGCTCTCCGGGATCTGCTGCAGGGGATCCAGTTCGATCTCCAACAGATACTCTCCCGGAGGCAGCCCGGTCACATCCACATACTGGCAGGGCAAATCCGAGCTGTAGACATCGCTCCACCCCGCCTGGAGCCCTTGATCGTCGCAGGTATAGCGTTTCATGGGATTCCCCGTGTTGCTGTACCGATCGACATCCTCAACGCAGAAACCGAATTTGTTCCCAGATCGGACCAGGGTGTTGCTCACCGTCAGCACCCGGTACACCGCCAGCGC
>VHDG01000907.1 GCA_016871475.1 Verrucomicrobiota bacterium | reverse complement strand
ATCACATCAACGTTTCCGGTCGGTTGGTTGAAGCCCAGCCTTACTTGAAGGCTCCATACGATCCTGATCGGAGTAAGATTCTGTGCGGTTGATCGGGACATCGGCCGGCCGCATGTCCCGTGTCGCCATGCCATGGGGTTTCTTCATCAGCCAGAGCGGCTTTCACCCGGACTTTGACCGTGACACTGGTGGTCAAATCTACGGCTTCTGAGTCGCAATTAATCGGCAGAACAGGGGTGGGATTCCCTGGTTCAGCATCACGATCACCGTGGTGGCGCCATCCAGCCTTGGTTCCTGCCTTGTTGAGGCGATCTCGTTCCCGGCATACCTCCACTGGGTCAGGTCCTGTGAGACATTCAGGCAATAATCCCACTCATCAGAACCCGACGCGATGGTGTAGCGGATCTCGAGACCACCCGGCTGGCTACGGTGGATTTGCAGGGGCGAGGTCTCCGGAGACAGCGGATCAAGGCCGAATGCCCTCTCGGCTTCGTTGAGGATCCCATCGGCATCGGGATCTCCGCTGGGCGAGGTGAGGCTGTTGGTTGTGCCGGGCGGGAAGCGGGTTGCCGCCCAGGCATCGTAGCCCAGTGCGAGCCGCGCATCCGAAGTTCCCACGTTCACGGACGACAGCCAGCGGAATGGGCCGGTCCCGTCGGGCCATCGACCTATGGCCATTCCTCGAGGCAGAGGGCCGAATTCCATCCAGTCCCCGAAGCGAAGCAAGTCGCCCTGAGGTGAAGCCTGCATGAGGAAAAGTTGTTCGCCTTGATCGTCGAACGCAAAAGGCGCGAGCACTCCCAATGCGCCGGCTGTATTGAACTCATGTTCGAGCAGTACTTTTCGACCTTGAGGCAGGATCCGGGTGCCCTCAGGAAACTGGTACTTCTTAAAGTTGCCGGACCCGTCGCTGAGGAACCAACCGGAGATGTCGGCCTCCTGGCTGCCGATGTTGAAGAGTTCGATGGCATCCTCGCCGGGCGGGAAGGGAGCGGGCAGTACGCGGTTGATGACAATCGGACCGAACTGGGTGGTTGTGACCCCCCCGGGCGCGCCGTGGAATTCCTGTGTCGCACGCCATTGGAGCGGGTTCGAGAGCCAGGCGCTGAGTGAGTCGGATGTGCTGGGCGCCTGTTCCCGGTCTCTCAAGACCATCGCTGCGCCCCGACCTTCCGCGAGATGCGGCCAAAGTCCGTTGACCTCATACCTGCACTGCAGGATCAGCTGGCCGTTCGCGTCGGTGACCCTGATGAGCTCACCGTCGTTTGCCAGGCTGCCTTCGTAAACACCGGCGATTTTGAGCCGGTTCTGACGATAAGGCGAGGTGTTGGTCGCATAGCGTGCACGAAACAGAACGGCATCCCGAATCACACAAATAGACTCCGCAGGTGCAAGCGATGTCAGAGGGGCGAAGGTGAAGTCGATCGCCTCTGAGATCCGCACATCGGAGAGATCGATGGTTTGAGAGGATGTGTTCTGAAACACCAGGAACTCATTGGCGGTTTGATCCCATGGACGGAAATGAATCTGGGTGAGCAAGAGGTTGTCGGAGGATGCCCTGGGCTGGCTGTTGGGAACGAGGAACGACTCGGCGAGAGCCGACCAGTCGGTGCCCGTGTGGGCTCGTGCGCGAACAAGCAATGGACGGTCAATCGTGACAAAGGAAGCCGGGTCCGGTGAGGTGCCCACAAGCTCCAGGTTGAAACTCATGTCCGAGCTTTCCGGCAACCGTTGATGGATCTCCACCGCGAGGATGTTGTTCGACAGCTGCAGCAACCCGGGAAGAGCAGGAAGCACTGTCTCGTGAAAAGCGGACTCCTCAGCGCCCGATACATCCCGCGTCGCACGGTTGGTGGATGTGATCGGGCCGGAGGGC
>VHDG01000906.1 GCA_016871475.1 Verrucomicrobiota bacterium | reverse complement strand
AGGTTGCCTTCCGACTCGCCGAGAAAAATGGCCCGGGATCCTTGGACGAATGGGTATCGAAGACGCTGAAAGGGTGTGGACAACCCGGGGACCGTGCTCGCTGCTTTCACGAGCGTGCGCTCAATCTTGTTGGTGCTGTAGTGATAAATCCCATGTTGTCCCGCCCGGTTGCGCCCGACAAATGCCACGCCTCGTGCGTCGGCTTGCATATCGTAGTTGAGGGGATCCGGATCCCGCTGGAAATAGGAGAACGACTCACCCGTGCCAGGAACCCAGCTTGCTGCCCAGATCGATGGCCGAACGAGGAGCATCGGCCCCTCATGGATGGCATCCTCCGTGGCGAATCGCACGAATCCAGCGGAGAACGAGGGCAACCCGATGGCCCCCGGGGCCGGGGATTTCCATATCTGGGAGATCAGAAGCAACTGAACCGGTTCCTCCACAGGGGGCAATACCTGAGCTGGCTTGGGTGTCTCCTGTGCGATGCCACAGAATGGCAGGGCAAAGGCCAGGAGCATTCCTGAAAGCTTCTTCGGGGAGATCGTCTCCAGGATCTGAGCCAGCCGGGAGAACCCATCTTGATGTGGGTTCATCTGAGGTTGAAAGGTCGCATTCATATGTATGCACGAAGGCAGCCTTCCAGGATCTTGATACGGCTGCCCTGACCTTCCTATCGGCTCCGCACGATGGCGCCTTAGTGACAATCTTCTAGCTGGCCAAACCCGCGGGGGCTTTGTTGTGATCGGTGCATGTACCGAATCCTTTTTCTCGTGGCGCTGTTCCTGTGCATGACCTGCGTTCCTGGAACCCGTGCTGCCGTTGCCAGGAATGTCATCCTGGTGACGACGGATGGATTGCGTTGGGAGGAGATGTTCCGCGGTGCCGAGGCCACCCTCATGACGAAGACCAACGGGGGTGTGAAGGATACCAATGGCTTGAACACGCGCTTCTGGCGCGAAACCGAAATTCAACGAAGGGAAGCCCTGCTGCCGTTTGTATGGAGCGTGATGGCGAAGCAGGGGCAGATCATCGGCAACAAGGACAAAGGCAACCGGATCAAGGTGACCAATGGTCGCAACTTTTCGTTCCCTGGATACAGCGAGTTTCTCACGGGCGCGGAGGATCCCAGGATCATTTCAAACGCCTACCTGCCCAACCCCAACACCAACGTGTTTGAATGGCTGAACACTCAGCCAGGGTTTCACGGCCGGGTCTCAGCGATCGTGAACTGGGATGTGATCGCTTGGGTGCTCAATGTTGGACGCAGCCGGATCCCGGTCTGGACCGGGCTTCGACTCCCCGAGAACGCTCCTCCTCCACCCAGCATCCCTGCATGGATTCCTGACGCGTTGGCGGGTGCGACTCCACTATGGAAGGATGTCATCCCGGACACATTCACTGCGGAGGCCGCGCTCCACCACATTCGTGAAGCGCGTCCACGGGCCGTTTACTTTGCGTTCGGCGAAACCGACGAGTGGGCGCACGACGGCCGCTACGACTTGTATCTGTCTGCAGCCTACAACGTGGATCGCTTCCTCTCACGGCTGTGGACCCTGGTTCAGAGCCTTCCTGAATACAGGGATCAAACGGCCTTGGTGTTTACGACGGATCACGGCCGCGGGCTGAGTCCCGAGAAGTGGAAGAATCATGGTGCTGAAACCGAAGAGTCGGGGTGGATTTGGGCAGCCATGTTGGGCGTTGGGGTCAAGCCGCTCGGGGAGCGCGTTGGAGGGGAAGAGATGATGCAAGGGCAAACGGCCGCGACCGTCGCCGCCCTGGTGGGCATGGATTTCAAGGCAGCATCGTCACGAGCCGCTCCCGCATTCCCGTATTGAGGCTGGGAGCGCTGGCGTCTCGCCGGACTCTTTCTTCCTCATCGCCCGATGCCGGCGAGGCGC
>VHDG01000905.1 GCA_016871475.1 Verrucomicrobiota bacterium | reverse complement strand
GCGATCTGCGCTTCCACCATCGCCTTGGCTCCCTTGCCGATGCTCACCATGGCGATGACAGCTCCGACGCCGATGATGATTCCCAACATGGTCAGCAGCGTCCTGAGCTTGTTTCGCTTGAGCGCCTTGAAGGCGATCTTGAAGGTGACGTACAGACGGATCATGTGGTGGTTTTCTCCGGAGCATCGTTTTCCAGAACCGCGGCCTGGGAAGCTTCGAGTCTGGCCAGCTCGTCGCGGGCATTCAGACGGTTCTCCACAGGCTTGTCCGTGATCACCCTGCCATCACGCATCACAATGGTGCGCTTGGAGTATCGGGCGATATCGAGTTCGTGGGTGACCAGGGCGATGGTGATTCCCTGGGAGTTTAATTCCTGAAAGGCCGCCATGATCTCAACGCTCGTGCGACTGTCGAGGTTGCCCGTCGGTTCATCCGCCAGTAACAGAGCTGGCTTCATCACCAGCGCCCTGGCGATGGCAACACGCTGTTGCTGTCCGCCTGAAAGCTGGTTGGGATGATGGTCGCCACGCTTGGCCAATCCCACCAGCTCCAATGCCGCTTGAGCTCGCTTGCGCTGTTCACGTCCACTCAATGCAGGACGCGAGTAGAGCATCGGGAGCTCGATGTTCTCGAGTGCCGATGTCCGGGACAAAAGGTTGAACCCTTGGAACACAAACCCCAGCTTCTGGTTCCTCAACTCGGCCAATCGTTCGCGACCAAGCCCCGACACATCCACCCCATCCAGCAGGTACTTGCCGCTCGTGGGTTGATCCAGGCAGCCGAGAATGTTCATCAACGTCGATTTCCCTGAGCCACTCGCCCCCATGATCGCGACGAACTCCCCTGCATCCACCTGAAGCGAAACGCCTCGGACTGCGCGGACTTCCATGTCTCCGCTGCGGTAGGTCTTCTCGATGTCCCGGAGTTCGATAATGGCGCTCATGATGGGGTGGGCGTGAGTTCCAAGCGACTCATGGTCACCGGCGCATGCCGGGACCACCGAAAGGATTCTGCTGACCGCCCGGCGCAGTCGGGGCCCCTGTCGCTCCAACCACACCAATCGCGATTTCGTCGCCTTCCTTCAAGCCTTCCTTCACTTCGGTAAACGTGCCATCTGTGATGCCGAGGCGCACCTCCACTGGCACCAACTGAAACCCCTTGTCACTGCCAGAGCCCTCGACAGGCTCCAGCTTGTAGATCGTCCTCCGCGAGGAGGCCATGCCTCCACTGCGACCCCCACCGCCAGGGCCGCCTCCGCCCTCACGACGTCCAAATCCTCCGCCGCCTCCTTCACCGCCGCTCGAACGACGTCGCATGCCTTCACGTCCTGGGGTGCCTTCCCCTCCACCTGCAGGGGTTGAAGCAGCCGGATCCACCGCCGCTCCTTGGACTGCGACGCTGGCGGATGGGGTGTTGCTCTTCACCAAAGCTCCCTCCGGCGGTCGGAACCGGAGCGCGGTATTCGGAATCCTGACCGCATCACGCTGTCGCGAATTGATGATGGAGACCGTTGCGGTCATGCCCGGTCGAAGCTTCAGCTCGTCATTGGGAACTGAAATCACGGTCGCGTAGGTTACAACGTTCTGGTTGGTGGTCGCAGCGAATCGAACCTGCTCCACGCGTCCCTGGAAAGTCCTCAGCGGAAAGGCGTCCACGTTGAACGTGACATCCTGTCCGACCTCCACTCCTCCGATGTCGGCTTCCGACACCATGGCGTGGATCTGCATCTTGCGCAGGTCGTTGGCGATCTGGAAGAGGACGGGTGCATTAAAGCTGGCAGCAACGGTTTGACCGACATCAATGGCTCGTTGGATGACCACCCCGTCGATGGGCGAAAAGATGGTGGTGCGGGAGAGATCGACTTGATCTTTGAGAAGCCGGGCTTGTCGAATCTGGACCTGTGCC
>VHDG01000904.1 GCA_016871475.1 Verrucomicrobiota bacterium | reverse complement strand
TGTCCAGTTCCAGTTCCCGGATCCCTTCTTCATCGGCCCCACCGGGGTGGTCGTGATCGCCGCCGCACCGGCAGAACTGCAACCGCGCCATGGAATCTCCGATGTCCTGGGTCCCTGGTCAGGCCAACTCTCGGCATCCAACCCGAAACTTCGCCTCGTGAAAAAATCAGGGGGCATCGTGCTGACGCTGAGCTTGAACGCCAATGGGTCCGGACTCGGAGTTCCGTTGGGAATGGACCTGTCCTGGACTCTCACCCGCCCTTCCTATGGCGAAGACGATCCTCGAGCCTGGTCACGCAGCGCCACCTCGGGCGGTACCCCAGGGTTCCTGGAAATCTTTCCTGGGATTCCACACGATTCCCTGCTGCTGAACGAAGCCCTCTTCCGCCCTCGACTGGGTGGACGCCGGTTCGTGGAGCTCTTGAACATCGGAGCATCCACCGTCTCGCTCGATGGCTGCACTCTGCGGCTCGGTTCTACAACCGGAGTGGTGCATCTCGTGACCCAAACCCTCCAACCCGGTTCACGCCTGGCGCTTGATGTATCGGAAGCCATGCTCCCGGTTGACATCCGCGGCGACGCACTTTTTCTGATGGCACCCGGAGGCACACGCATCGTCGATAGTTTCCAATTCTCAGCCTCGGAGAGCGGCGTTTCGATTGGACGTTCGCCCGATGGATCCGGTGAACCTCGCGCACTAAGAGCCAGTTCGCCGGGAACACCCAACGGTCCTGCTCGCGTCTCAAGCGTCGTCATCAATGAAATCCTCTACAACCCACCCCGGGGATTGAGCGATATCGAGTTTGTGGAATTGCATAATTGGCGCACCTCAACGGCAGACCTGAGTGGATGGAGATTGGGGGGCGGGATCGAATTCATATTCCCAACCAACACTCTCATTCCGCCTCGTGGATTTCTTGTCGTGGCCAAGTCGCCGTCCACTCTGTCCTCCCATCACGGCTCCTTCGATCAGGGCAGTCTCCTCGGACCCTATCGTGGGAATCTCTCCGGCAACGGAGAACGGATCACCCTCGAAGCACCGATCACGGTGCTGCGTGAAGCTGCCACCGAGCTGGCGTGGGCGGTGATGGATGAGGTCACCTACAAGACGGGAGGCGCGTGGCCTCGCTGGCCGGATGGCGGCGGGAGCAGTCTGGAACGTGTGGCGCCCTGGAATGACCCATCTCTCGGCGCCAGCTGGGCTTCGAGCGATGAATCAGGCAAGTCGGCCTGGACGCTGGTCGAACAAGAGGGATTCCTAAACATGGCTCATCCTTCCACTTCCACCGCAGATCAACTGCAAATCATGTTGCTGGGTGCAGGTGAGGTCCTCGTCGATGATGTCGAGGTTCTTCTCAATGGGCAGAATCGAATCCGCAATCCAGCGTTTGAGACCAACGCGATCAACTGGGGATTTCAAGGAACCCATCGAGGCTCCAGGTGGGAGACAAATGCGGGATTCTCAAGCGGTCGGTCCTTGAGGATATCGGCGTCGGATCGGGGGGATCAGGTGGCGAACCGGGTCAGAGGCAGCCTGCTGTCATCCATCCCGCTGAACAACTTCGTGACCTTGCGTGCGAGAGTGAAGTGGCTCCGGGGCAACCGCGATTTCCTGATGCGACTCCGAAGCGGAGCCCACGAAGCCGCCGTGACTCTTGCCATTCCATCCAACCTGGGATCGCCAGGTCGCGTGAACAGCCAGTACCGCACCAACACCCCTCCCTCGATCTCCGAAGTTCAACACTTTCCTCTTCTTCCACCCACCAACGCGCCGGTTCGCGTGACAGCAAGAGTCACCGACCGGGAGGGGGTTGCACAGGTCACCCTCCGTTACCGGATTGATCCGACGAACACCCTCTTCAGCGTGCCGATGCGCGATGATGGCCAGGAAGGAGACCTCGTGGAGG
>VHDG01000903.1 GCA_016871475.1 Verrucomicrobiota bacterium | reverse complement strand
CAAAGAGGGCGGAAAAGGAGAACAGAATCGTTGTGGCAAATGCGGCCAGCATGGAAATGTCCGTCGCGGTGTCTGCCGTTATCGGCTCAAGCCGGCGGCAGAAACCGGATCACTTCTTTTTCCCAAGAAAAACCTGCCGGAGCCCGAAATAGGCAACCGAGTCCTTCATGTTGCTCACAAAGCGCATGAAAGGATTCATTTCCCCGGTCTTGACGTACTGCATCGAGATGATGTGTCGCTGCTCTCCTGCTTTCACAGGGGTGACCGCGTGGTAGATTGTGTCTCCATTGAACAACACCATCATCCCGGTCTCGACCCGCAGCGATAGATCCTTCGGCTCGCGCCCCTTCTGACGGGTGTACAAGCGGCAATCCAATCGGGAGCTTGATTCATCACGAAGCCCGATGAGCACGGTCCAGCGCGTGTCCTTGTAGTAAGAGGTGTCGTAGTGCCAGCCGACGTGGTCACCTTCCTCCGTGTAGCAGTACAATGCGCAGCGATGCAGGTCCGAGGCCGGGCATTCCTTCATGGCGGACCCTGCTATGCCTGAGAGGCACGATTGGACGGCCGGGCTGTGGTAACCCCCCCTCATGGAAGGGCCGAATTCGTGAACCGTATTGTAACCCACGCTGCCCCCCTTCTTGTGCTTGGGAATGAAGTTTCGGTGAGCTTTGGGAATCAACTCCTCAACCTCTGCGTTCCATCGCCTGACAACCTCTGACGGCAGGAACTGATCAACCACGACGAACTCGTCCTGCTCAATGTATTGTTTTCGCAGTGAAGAAACATCCAGTCGGCTCATGGCGTCGCTCAGGAGCGATTCCAGGCGGGCATTTGGACGGGAGGTCACGGGTGATTCAGCGGTCAAGGTGCTCATTGAGTATCTCAAGAAGCGCCATGAAATAATGAAGACTGCCCTCGTCAGCAAGACTGTTTTCGGGAACCAATCACCCTCCTGATCGTTACCCCTGTGGATTCCACCTGAAAATGGGGGGTGAGCGTCGTCGCGACCCGCCCAGACCTTGCGTCAGATCGGCGGTCGGGAACCCCGGTTTTCAGATCCAAGGCTCAGTTCACTCGCCTCGGATTCGGACAGACATTCGTTGTCCACCCTTGAGGGGGCTCTTTCGCGGCTCAGTTCCCCCTCAGTGAATGGTAATCCAACTCGCAGATGGATATGAGACCACCACGTTGAAGCAACACCACGCCCTCAAGCGGCATGAATGAACGTCGGAGGTCGATGCTACCTAGGAATTTGTGGGAAAGAGGGGGTCAGCAGTGGCTCGGGTCGGATCATGATCTTTTCCACCCTCTCGGACAGAGCCGGCCTGTTCGCGGGAACGACTTTGACGGATCGGAAAAAGACGGCGCTGGGGGCAGTCGCCACTTGAACTTCGAGAGTCTTCCCGAGGCCCGTCAGTGTTCCAATGGGCTGCCAGCCAACCATGTCAGTCGAGGATTGTATGGTGTATTCCCCTTCGTCCTCCCCGAGCATTGATAGAATGGCAACGGTTCCGCTGAGGACGCACCTCAGTCGATTCGGATCGGGTTGTCTGATGTAGCTCGAAGCGACGCCATTCTGCGTCCAGGTCATCGACCGAGCGCGGGTAGCACCGTTTGGGATCTGGAAGGTGGCCGTCGTCCTGGCGGGCAGTTCTACCGCAAGCGCTTCGAAGTGTGTCGCCGAGAAAGGATAGGCTGGAAAATCGAAGCGGCTGGCAGGCAGTTCCATCGCCAGCTGACCCAACTCCACCCTGACGCGGAAGCGGTCACCCGACGTGGTTTGGTAGTTTCCCACGAGACGTTGCAAGGCTTCCTGGGAGACCGTTGCAGGCCGTCGGATTGACGTCAGGGGGTAGTTGGCATCAAGCAAATGGTACCCCAGGTCTGTGATGTCAGCAGCCGAG
>VHDG01000902.1 GCA_016871475.1 Verrucomicrobiota bacterium | reverse complement strand
CTCGAACAGGGGGTAAGCGCGGCCGGACATCTTGATCTGGCGTGCCAACGACTCGATGCCCTTCTCGTCTGGAAGGATGGTTGCGTTCAGTTCGAGCGGAGGCGGCAGAATCGGCTCGTTGCGTCGATCCGGTCCTCGTCCGCGAAAATCATCCCGCCGTCCCCCTCCCGGACGTCCTCCTGAAGCTCCCCCGTGAGGTCGGCCAAATCCTCCACCTTCGCGTCGCGCCCCCTCAGGCCTCGGCCCATCCGGACGTCTTCCTTCCGGCCTCGGCCCGCTTCGCGGAGGTCGGGATCCGGGGGCCTGCGGCCCCCCACGATCAGGTCCTCTGTCACCCCGTCTAAACCTGCGCTCGTTAGCGCCCTCTTCGCCTGTGAAATGCGAATAGCGGTTGATGTCAGGTGATTGCTGGGCCCACTTCGGCAGAAAGTGAAGGTCCAGATTCAGGTCGTTGTCCGGCGTGTTGCTCATGCAATGTTCCAGCCGTTCCCATTGACAGGACGGCACAAATGGAGGCGCAGCATGCTGCACGAATGGAGCTAATGCAAGCGTCAGTAGGGTAACTTTCGAGCCCTCAAGCCCCTGCCGTAACCCCGGGGTTCCCCGGGTCAGGGATCGAGCCGGATACGATAAAACCCGGTTCCAACCTCAGGCCGTGGCGAATCAAGGAGGGTCAGCTGTTCAGCCGCCGCCCAGGCAGGCCCGGGGTTTGTGACAAGAGTCCAGGGGCTCGATTCATGCAGAGATGTGGAGGCAACTATTGGATCGCTGCGTGTCGGAGAGAGATGTTCACCGGTTCTCCCGGCATGAGGGAGAGTTTGGTGGGGATGCTGATGCTGATGGCTTGGTAGGGAAGCGGCGAAGCGGAACGTCCGGTCAGGTTGGTCTCGATCTTGAGAGCCGGGCTCATCCCCAGCACACGCCCCCACCCAGATTCGGAGTCGAGACCCCGCGTGGAAACTGAGACGAGCATCCCGGGTTGCACCCGGCTGATCATCGATTTGGGAAGTCGCCCCAGGATTCTTTCGGGCTTTGCCGGCGTGATTTCGAGAATCGGAGCGCCGGGGATCACATGTTCCCCGCTTCTCGAGAACACGGCGGTAATCACACCTTCGATCGGTGCGTGAAGTGGAAGCGGGCGAATCTTGTCCTCAAGCGCTCGGGTTTGGGATTCCTGCACCCGCAGCGCCTGACGGAGCGGATCGTTCTCACCGCCTGGGACAAAGGTGTCGGCGAGGTAGGAGAGCCTCAGCAGGGTCTTCTCCGCTTCCGTCACGAAGGCGCTCTTTTCTCTGACTTCGGCCTCCAGAGCCTGCTGAGCTTTGCGGGATACATCGACCGCTTCCTCCGAAATGAGATTCTGGCGCTGGAGGGCTTCGCTCCGTCTCAGCTCAGAGATCGCGCGTTCCAGGTTCACGCGGGCTGTGGCCAGTTCAACCTTTAGGCGCGAGACGTTGAGGCTGAGCTGTGCATAGTCGAGCGCGTTTCGTTGTTGCCCCAGGACAGGGGACATCTCCAGTTCGGTGAGGTGCATGCGTCCGCGCATGACTGCGAGCCGGCTGCTGACTGTCCGTGGATCGGTGGTGACGATCTCCGCAAGAGGGGTCCCGGCTGCAACGTGCTCGTGCAGCTTTCCCCAGACATTGGTGAGCGTGCCTCCGTCGGGGGCTGACACGACGACGGCTCCGATCTCGACATCGCCGACAAACTCAGTAGGGAATCCCGCCCTGTTCCAAAGGACGGCACACGCGGCGCAAACTCCTACGAACATCAACCCCGGAGCCGTTTTGAAGAAAAGCGACTGAAACCTCACCCGCCAGGGTGTGGCGATCACACCCTTCCTGGTCCCATCGCCTCCCGATGGATGGCTGACGCGCGGGTCCGGTTAGATTTTCGTTCCGTGTGGGAT
>VHDG01000901.1 GCA_016871475.1 Verrucomicrobiota bacterium | reverse complement strand
TATCGGCTTCTTGAGAAAACCCTCAACATGGTCGATGGGTGACTTGAGACGATGAATCAGTTCGCCTTCATTGCTGAGGACCTTGCGCCCGGCGATCGCAGGATCCTGCCATGGGACTCCTCCACGCTCACCTGCCACCGGATCACGTCCCCGCAACATCCGTGGTTCAGGCCTGCATACGATCGCCTGTGGGCGACATTCGGGGCAGCAGATGAGATGGAAACGCAGGAGGTCATTCTCCGGCGGCTAACCCGGGAGCCCATGCGCGAGACCCCGTCGGGCGCGCTTCTCCACTATGAACTTGCGGCAGCGGAAGCGCAGGGCTGCCTTGTCGCGACTCGTGATCACACGATCATTGTGCCGGATCCAGAGCACATGCCCGGCTTCGTGGTGATTCACATGTCACACATCCTGGTGGAGCCGCACTGGAGGCGGACGGGTTTGGCTGCGTGGATGCGGGCATTGCCGCTGCAAACCGCCAGACGCGTTCTCGGGTCGCTGGGGTGGAAAAATGAACCCGACATCATCCTTGCCGCGGAGATGGAGCCTGAGGATGGCAGCGACGCACGAGCCATCCGATTGAAGGCCTACGGCAAAGCCGGTTTCTGCAGGGTCCCGCCTGAGCATCTGCCTTATCGGCAGCCCGACTTCAGGTCCGCTGCGGTGATCGATCAAACCGGAGGTCCGCGACCCCTGCCCTTCCTGCTGCTGTTGCGGCGAGTTGGGAAGGAGGATGCAAGCCATGTCGAGTCCGAGGAGCTCCGGCGCGTCGTCAAAGCCCTGTACTCCATGTACGCGGAGGGGTTTCGACCCCAGGACATGTCACCGGTTTGGGACTGGATCCAGAACTGGCAGGCTCCCGCCCCCCTCGTGCCGGTCGCACGCGGCCCCGGCCCCGTCCAGGAATGACTTCGGGGCCTCTGGACGATCCTCCGGCATAAAAATGGAAACGCGGGGCTTGGTGTACACACAGGATTAATTTCCACCAAGACCCGCGGCCTGCCCACACGGGCAAGCAGATGTTTCCGGCCTTTGTTGAACCCGCTGGAACACGGAAGGTTATCCGGCTTCAGTCAGGCGGCCCGATTTTGGAGGCTGATCCAGCTTCACAGCCTTTACTACGGGAACAACGGTGGAGTTCTTTCAAAAAAAATTGCGGAAATGAGGCACTAGCGTTGACGGGCTTGCTCCCGCTCCAGCTTCGTTCTCAGGACCTTCAAGCGGGGATCGTCAGGCCGGAGGGCTTCAGCCTGGTCCAGCAACCGTGCTGTTTCCTGAGGCTGCCCCTCCTGCAGATACAGATCCCCAAGAAGCAGGTATGTCTCCACGCGTTCCGGACTCAGACGGACGACCTGTTGGAACAAGGGGATCGCGCCCTTCCTGTTACCGCTCCTTGCCAGGCAAAAAGCCTGATTGAAATAAGCGGGACCAAAATCAGACTTCAACTCCACACATCGCTCAAACACCTTTGCAGCCTCCACAAAGCTGTCCTGCTTCAGGAGTGAGGTCCCGAGCTGGAAATGTCCCTGCACAGACCCCGGATCAAGCTCAACATGCCGACGCAACGACTGCTCAGCCTCCTTGAGCCGCCCCATTAGAATCTGATACCGCCCGGCAACAAGCCATGATTCAGGTTCGGCAGGGTGCTCGGCGAGCAATCGAAGAACAAGCGGCTCCACCTCAGCGAGCTTCCCCTCGGCAAGCATCGCGTGCGCAGGCAGGCTCAAGACTCGATGATCCAGTCGGATGGACGTGACCTCCCGTTGGAACGGGTCATCGACAGTCTGGTCCTCCGGCAGCTGGGAGGCTTTGCGTCCCGCATCCTCGGCGGCAGCTGTATTGCCCAGCTGGCGTTCCGACGCGGCGATCAACGACCAGGCAGCCTTCCGGGTTCGAAGGTCGAGGGTGGCAGGCTGAGCG
>VHDG01000900.1 GCA_016871475.1 Verrucomicrobiota bacterium | reverse complement strand
CGTGGTCGTCTTCCTTCACCTCGTCCTCAACGCCGAGGACGTACTGGAAATTGCCGTGAGGGCCGGGCATGACCATGATGCGGAGCATGGAGCCTTGCTCGCCGTTCTCGCTCAGGGTCTCACCGAGCTTCTGGGCTGCCAGGGGAGTGACTTCGATGGCTGCCGTGGTTGTCAAGTGCGCACCTCCCAAATCGTGCGGTTCTTCATCTTGGAACGACCGCACAAGCATCGTAGCATGGGGCACACGTAGGGTCAACGAATCTGCGTTGTGCCAGTTGACCGCCCGGTTCCGGTGGGATAAGATAGAAGGTACCCTATCGAGTCCAACCCTGGTTCGGTGCGGGTCTTACAAATCGAAAAAGTCCCCTGGTAGTTCTAGCGAGGTGGACCCACCCGTTCCCATCCCGAACACGGAAGTGAAACGCCTCAGCGCTGACGATACTTGGCTCGCAAGGGTCTGGGAAAATAAGTCACGGCCAGGGGATTTTCGTTTTCTCGCGCTTCCCCACACCCCGGCCTCATGTCTCCTGTCCCGCTTCGATTTCGCCGATGCCCATCCAAACCCGGCCGCTCCGCGTATATATGCATGAGGCGGGAGCGCCTTCGCCACCGTTGCAACGGTCGGATGGGGCGTCTGCTTCTCCTTTACACCCTACTGCCCTGTACCTATAATGGGTACACTTGTCGAAGTACGGCAGTTTCGGCATCGAAGAAGTTGTAGGAAAGTAGCGGTAGTGTCGTGACGACCTCTGAGCAGGGCGGCGAAAAGCCAGGAGCGGAAAACCAGCCACAGAATATGGGAGCGCTCCTGGACGCGTCGGAGAACATCAAGCCTCTCAGGCGTGGTGAGGTGGTGGAGGGCGTTGTGATGCGCGTGGACGCCGATGGCATCCACGTGAATGTCGGCCACAAGGCCGAGGCGTTCGTGCCCGCAAGGGAGATGCGGACCCTCAGCCCGCAAAAACTGGAAGCCATCAAGGTCGGCGATGAAATCGTCACCATGGTGGTGAAGACCGAGAGCGGCGAGGAGCCCACGATACTGTCTCTGGACAGGGCGCTGGGCGAGCAGGGGTGGAAGGCCCTGGCCAAGCACCTGGAAACAGGCGAGATCGTCGAGGGCAAAATCCTCGGCTTCAACCGCGGCGGGGCCATCGTGGAGGTCGAGAACATCCAGGGGTTCGTTCCCGCCTCCCAGCTTGTCACGGTGTCCCGGGACAACATCAAGGACGTCCCGGCAGGCGAGGCAGCCAATGAGCAAACCGAGGAGGCCCCCAAAGAAAACCCCGACATCGGGAAGGTTCTCAAACTCAATGTCATCGAAGTTAACAGGAGCCGGAACCGGGCGATATTCTCCGAACGTCAGTATGTAGAGAAGCATCGCGAGACCCAGAAGGCGAAGCTCATCGAAGAGCTGAAAGAGGGAGAGGTCAGGAAGGGAAGAGTCACGGGCATCAGCACATTCGGCGCGTTCGTCGACCTTGGCGGGGCCGACGGCCTCGTCCACATCTCCGAGATGTCCTGGGCGCCGGTGGGTTCGCCCGACCAGGTGGTCAAGGTTGGACAGGAACTGGACGTGTTCGTGCTGAAAGTAGACCCCGAGACCAAGAAGATAGCGCTGAGCATCAAGCGGCTGCAGCCCGAGCCGTGGGCCACGGTGAACGAGCGGTTCCAGATTGGGGACATCGTCGAGGGCACCGTGACCAAGCTCACCAACTTCGGCGCATTCGCCAGGGTTGGCGACGGCGACAAGGGCGGGGCCATCGAGGGGCTTATCCACATCTCGGAGCTGACCGACAGGGTGATTACCCACCCCAAGGAGGCTATCCACGAAGGGGATGTGGTGAAGCTGAAAGTCCTAAGGATAGAGCCGGAGAGAAGGAGATTGGGTCTCAGCCTCCGGCAGGTGGACCAGGAAGAGGAA